>JABGRF010000004.1 GCA_018648405.1 Candidatus Scalindua sp. | reverse complement strand
GTCAAAAAAACAGAAAATCACTTGACGGAAAGACGTTTTAATGTATAATCCTTAGACTATTTTGTTTTTCAGGCTGACAAAACATCTCAGATTGAGAGAGGTTGATTTTAGCCACTTTTTGCGTAAAATGAAGGAATTACCGCAATAGTAGATTGTTTTTTATTTTTAATTTTGAAAGGAGAAGTGGAATGCTTAGTAAACTGAAATTTGCATCTATATCGCTAATGGTCGTGGGATTACTTTTCTGTGTAAGTAAGGCAACTTATGCTGGGGAGACAGATTGGAGACCTACTGACACAGGGTCAATTCTCGTTCAGGTTATAGCACTTGGGTATGCAGTTGAACATGCAGAAATAAGTTGTGGAGAAAGTTCTGATACTACCGGTGTTAACGGAAACAGATCGTTCACTGTTGACCCTGGATTCCATACAGTTACAGCTACTGGCCCACATGGCGGCGCTTCAGCTACCAAAGTAGTTCGAATTAGAGCAGGTGAGTTCGTACAATGTACACTTGAATTAGGCTCTGGAGGTCTTCCTGCTGCTGAAGGTCATTGATTTACACTTACATTTAGTAAGAACTAACTACAGGCTTCAGGGTTAAACATTAACCCTGAAGCCTTTTTTTGTTTAACACCTCATAAGTAGGTTCCTGCCAAAGTTTTCTTACTCCTGTCAAACGTATATAACAAGTCGAATGTTACTTCCATTTCAAAACAAACTCTCTAGGCATTTTACTGATGAATTGATGTGCAACATATCAGAGTTGATTTATATTTATGCATTAGTATAATGAACTCCGATGAAGGATAAATTGGATGTAGAATCGGTTATAAATCACATACGTAACGTTGAGGATGTTACGTTAAAGCCTATAACGGATATTGTGGCACTAAAAATATCTAAGGGTCCTTATGATAGGGGGTCGGAAAATAATCTTGTTAAAGCTGAGGAAATAACGGCAGAATACATTTCAGAAAATCACAGCACCCTTGATAAATTTCACGAGAAATTAACGATATTAGATGGTGGCATTAAAGGGATAGAAACCATTGCTGATACGATCTACCAATATTATACAACAAGTGATCACCTGGATTTTGAAACAGTCAAAAACAGGATAAGCAGTAAGAAAGATATTATATTAAAGACAATTACTGATCTGATTGCATACAAAATAGCAGAGAACTCTGATGACCAGGGTGTTGACCTTAATTTTATCTCTGCCCAGACTTTCGTAGCAGAATACATATCGAGAAACTATAGAAATAGGGCAGAACTCGAAAGTAAGATAACAAAACTGGGTAAAGGTAAAGATACGAAGGGACTCAGTGCTTTTGCCGATATTGTGTATAATCATTTTGTTGATAATAATAAATGAAGGCCATCTTTGTTCATTTGTCAGGTAGCAAAAGGGGTAAAACTGAGTCCTTTACTGATTCAAAAATCAGTGTTGGGACAGATTCCTCCTGCAATCTCAATTTTGATCAATCTGTAGACAAAAACACTTCCTCTTTTCATGCTGAAATAAATTTACAGGAATGTGATTATGTCCTGAAG
>JABGRF010000005.1 GCA_018648405.1 Candidatus Scalindua sp. | reverse complement strand
AATGAAGAAGTTTTACACGCCTCTACGCAAGCCATATCATCATACCCTTTGCAATCATCACAGTTAAAAGCGACAGCCATCTCAGCCTCTTTAGTGATAGCACCGAAAGGACAGGCGTCAAGGCATGCCCAACAGCCGGTACACTTTTCCTGATCTATAATGACATTACCGTCCTCGAATTTAGTAATCGCACCATATTCACATGATTCCCTGCATTTAGGATTTTTACAATTCTGGCAGTAGTTTGCATGCGGTTTGTCTTTTCTGAAACTTATGTTAATTCGTGGAACTGGAGCGGGGTCTTCAAAGGATGATAAAACCATATCCTGTGACTGTGAATGTCTCACTGCACACTCAATCATGCATCTTTTACAGGTTACGCAGAGCTTGCTTGTAAATCTTTTCTTTGGCTTTGACATAATGTATTAACGTTTCGAACCGTTTTAAAAAACAAAATATTAAAATAGCGAATCCCCAATTTATCAAAACAACGGTAAATGTGCAATAATATTTTATCTGATCAATACATACTTGATTGGAATTCTACCCTTTCACCGCATCTATAAACTTCTTGATCAGCCTTTTATCTTTTACTCCACGCTCGCGTTCAACACCGGAGGAAACATCGACACCATAAGGGTTTACGGTTTTTATGGCCTGTGACACGTTTAAGGGTGTCAGTCCTCCCGCTACTATTATGGGCGTGGTTGTTTTTAGTTTTTTTACGATCTTCCAATCAAAAGAGGTACCAGTGCCTCCCATTTGGTTTTCTGAATATCCGTCGAGCAGAATGGCATGTGGTTTATACTTTTTTATTGGGATGATATCTTTCTCATTTTGAATTCTAAAGGCCTTAATAGTTTTAACATCTTTCAATTTATTGATAATATTCGGAGGTTCATTGCCGTGAAGTTGTACTGCATCCAGGCCGCAAAACCTGTAGGCGGCTTCGATCTCTTCTGCCGTTTCATCGACAAAGAGCCCGACGGTAGTAACAAACGGAGGTAATTTTCGTACAATCGCCCGGACTTTTTCCTTGCTTACTTTTCGTATGCTTTTAGCAAATACAAAACCTATAGCATCCGCACCGTAATCGGCAGCAATAATTGCATCTTGTAAATTCTTTATTCCACAGATTTTTACCTTAGTCATCGTGCAAACGATATCAAAATATCTATATCAAGTCAAATTGATAAATTAGCATGAAAAACATCTTCAGATTTGTTCTAAGTATAAAAGGCTGGATATATTAAATGGTTTTTGTTATAAAGAGATGTTATAGAAAATTTCAATTCAGGACAGAGGAAAAGGGCTATGAGGGAGTTTGGAAGTTCAAAGTTAGTGATGATGCGATGCAAGCAATCATTTTGGATATTAGGTGTTATATCTATTATGTTTTTTACCTTCTCCTGTGGAAAGTCAGATAGGACAGCTCAGGAAGAGATAGGGATGTTGGATGAAAACGTGTCCTCTCAATATGAAAGCACCGAGCCGCTTTATGAAAGTCAAACAATCTTCAGGATGCACATGCAGGATCTGGATGAGTGTGAGGACGCTTTGATAGA
>JABGRF010000212.1 GCA_018648405.1 Candidatus Scalindua sp. | reverse complement strand
CCCTCTATCACCTGTTGAAATAGACCCATCTGTATCCGGAATTATCTTGTCGTTTAAGAAGATGAAATTAGTCATAATATGGATCAGCAACAAATAATGTGCCTGGGAATTATCCTGTCGTCCTGTTAATCCCGTCAAAGATTGAAAATCAAATAAATACTATTCAAGCGTATCTATCAATGCACGGGCCTTATGCAGCGTTTCCTGATATTCATCTTCCGGGTTGGAATCAGCAACTATTCCACCGCCAACTTGAAAAAAGATATGATCATCTTTTACTAAAAATGTTCTTATCGCAATGTTCAAATCCATGTTTCCATTAAAGCTCAAATATCCCATTGCACCGGTGTATACACTTCGTTTGTTGGGCTCTAATTCGTCAATAATCTGCATGGCCCTTACTTTCGGCGCACCAGTTATTGAGCCTCCCGGGAATGTTGCCTTTAGCAGGTCGATGGCGTCATACCGTGAATGTAATTCTCCTTCGACGGTTGCAACAAGGTGGTACACCGTAGGATGTTCCTTCAGTTTTTTCTTCTCTGTTACCTTTACTGTATTATAATTACATACCCGACCAAGATCGTTTCGTTCAAGATCTACAATCATTGCTAATTCTGCATCGTCTTTCTTGCTGGAGAGGAGTTCTTCCTGCATCTTCTTATTTGTGTCTTCATCTTTGCCTCTGGGCCTGGTTCCTTTAATTGGCATTGTTTGTATTTTGCGCACCATGCCTCCACTACCAGGCCTGTTTTGCAGCGACAGGAATCTTTCCGGAGATGAACTGATTACGTATTTATTGTCAAATTTCAAGTAGCTTGAAAATGATGCAGGATTTATTTTTCTTAATCTTTTATATATCTCGTAAGGTGAAGCTTCTATCTGTGTCTGAAAACGCTGTGAAAGATTAACCTGATAAATATCACCCGCATTTATATACTGTTTTGCGCGTTCTACAGCCCTTAAATAGTTTTCTTTTGAAAAATTGCTTATTATCTTCCGCTTTATTCTGCTTCCGTTAAAACGTGATTCCTCTTCATAAGGTGTACTCGATCCATCACGAATCATCTTTAGCACATGGTCAACTCTTTTCGCTGTACTTTTTTGAGAATTCTGATTAATATTTACCGATAGCAGAAAACATCTGTTTTCAAGGTGATCAACAGCAATAATTGTGTCATAAAAGCTGAAACACATTTCCGGGAATTCAATATCATCGATTGTGGTATCGGGAAGTTTCTCTATATAATGACATAGATCGTAGGCAAAGTATCCAACTGCGCCACACGTAAACGGGATAGACTCAAAACTGTTCTCCAGATGAAAGCTGTTTAGCAGATGTCGCAGTTCGTCGAAGGGATTTCCGGTTTTTCTGGTAATGCTTTTACTACTTTGCGTCAATATATTGCTATCCTTTGACATAACAGTAAGGAAGGGGTCGTACCCTATGAATGAGTACCTTCCCGTCTTTTCATTATTATCAGCGCTATCAAGAAAAAAGTTTTTTGCTTGAGCCTGTGTATGATGAAAGATCTTCAACAAGTCAGTACCTGAATCTAACTCTTTGATTATCAGTTTTTTCCTTGTTTTGCTTACTAAGTTTGCCATAAAATATTTAACAGAACAACGATGAATTTCGCAGTATAATAGTATGATATGTTATGTGAAATTAAAACTTTAAGTCAAGCTTTTTTCAGATTTATTCAGTAATTATATAGATTAAATAAAAAAACATGCTTATCAGACTTATTTTACTGTTTACGGTTATACCCTTAATAGAATTATATCTTTTGATACAGGTTGGAAAGTGTTTTGGCGCTTTCCACACAATAATGATTGTGCTTATAACCGGCATCATAGGCGGTTTACTTGCAAGGAGTCAGGGTTTAAGTGTTCAGAGACAAATAAGAGTGGATTTGCAAAAGGGGATTATCCCAACAGACAGTCTAATTGATGGCTGTTTTATTCTGATTGCAGGTGCTCTGTTAATCACACCGGGCATGATAACAGATATATTTGGATTTGTAGTAATGGTTCCACTTTTCAGAGGTTGGCTGAAAAAGCGGCTAAAGGAGATTTTGAAACGGAAGTTTCAATCCGGTAGATTTCAATACTATTCAAGCGGTCAGTCAGCAAATTGGAATGAAGAGGATAGATTTGTCGATTAACTGTTTCGGCTTTTGTTAAACCAGATTGGCTTGCAATTCTTCGTCTGCAGGCAGTGTTTCCTGCTCGAATTCAGCACCAACTGATGAAAAGAATTTTTTCTTGACCGCATCAGAAGTTACTTTTAAAAGAGATGTTCTGTCATTTGCGTCGCCAAGAATTCCGAGATTAATTGTTCCGGCTGCCATCGTTGCATGACCACCAGAATTTAATTCACCAAATGCACTTTGTAGGATCAGACCCAGATTCACTCTAGTGTCCCTGCTTCTTGCAGATAACTGGACCTTGTCTTCATTTATTCCAAAAACAAGAACCGTATATACGCCTTCTAGATGCAGAAGCATTTCAGCCGCCTGCGGCAGTGCGTCCCTATCGCTGATAAATTCTACAAATGATGCAAGATATGAACCTCTGATTTCTTTATTTCGAATTGCTCTGCCAATAATATCCAGCGTTTCTAATCCCATGGGAGGGTGCTCTAACTGGCTCATTACATCCTTGTCTACCAGTGGAGAGAGATATGTTGCTGCATTCATATCATCCGGATATGTATTTCTGGTAAACTCCCTTGTGTCCGTACGAATTCCATATAATAAAGCCGTGGCAAGCGATATATCCGGTGTCAGGTTTAACTGACGAATATATTTGGTCATAATTGTTGCGGTTGCACCTATGTTAACCTGGATATCTACAAAATCTCCCTTAACAGCACTAAGGTCTACTTGATGATGATCAAATATTAAATTAGGTGTAACCCCTTCAGGTAGGATGTTGTTTCTTGATGGAATAGATGCCTCTATTAATGCAATCATACCTGCAGACCTTACTACTTCCATTGCCGCTTCTTTTGTTTTTATACTTATCAAATCTATCTTTAACAAATTAATTAATGCCTTGTTCTTCTGGTGACTGATAGTGCCGCCATAATAGAGTTTGCTTTCAACGTCACAGTGCTTGCAAATGTACTTTAGGGTAAGTCCTGATGCAATAGCATCAGGGTCAGGATTGTCCTGTAGGAAGATTGCCATCTCTTTGCCTTTTGATTCCTTGATCATGTTAACTAATGTAAAAGCGGAATGTTTCATTTTTACATTTTCAAAAGCGGACAATACGGTATTAGTCAGTACATCCCCTGTATTCAATATCATGTCTGCGCCGTTTGACTCCAACGCTTTAGCCTCTTCGTTGTTATATGCCTTTGCAAGGACAAAATTGTTTGGCAGTTTCTCCTTTAATCTCTTCACCAGTGACAGGTTGCCATTAAAATCCCCGGTGAGGATTGCAAATATAATAGAGCTTTCGCGGTACTGAGAGTTCAGCTCAAATGCATTCATGTCCGAAACTATCACGTTAACACCCTCTTCTTTCCACGAAGATAAGGCCTTATCATCCCGGTCTACGATCAATACCTCTCTGCCTGCATTGTTCAGCGCATCAACAACTGCATTTCCAGTTACACCACAACCAAAAATAATGTACATAAGGTTTTCTCCGACTATGAACAATTTAAGAAATTAATTAATCATTACAACTATATAAAAATAGTTCAAAGCAGTTCCGTCTTGCAGTATGGCAAGCTTTCTCTGTCTCTTCAGGCTCTTTGGAATATGATAAAATCAATTAACTGCTATGATAAGATTAATATACTGGTGACTGGGATAAATGGCTTGCTCTATATGTAAAATACTTTTACGTATGTATTTTTTAGCGGGAAAGAAATGTGAACTTAAGAACGCTGATTATACTTTTCATTTACAAAACTGTCAATATTAAAAAATTGAAGGTTACACTCTTTACAATATAATAAGTTTTATGCGATAATCGAGCATGGTTACTTATTATATTTTCTTACTTTCTATTCGATAAATTCTATTAAATATGAGTATTCTGGAAATCGTTTCAAAGGTAAATATAACAGAAGGCGTATGGAATGAGTCTCTGGAAGACCACTCTATAAGACCCGATGAGTTTGACGGGACTACTTACTATAGGGTAGTTAAAAAAGTAGGACAGTTAAACAAGGGAACAGTGGTAACTGATTCTGGAATAATCTATGACTTTCCACGTATAGCAAGGACTATGCATCTTGAGAGTGGTATCAAGCAGGCTTTTAATAAACCGTTTTATGTAGAGGAAAAGGTGGATGGCTATAATGTGCGGATTGCAAAAGTTCAGGATCAAGTGTTTGCCTTTACCAGAGGGAGCTATGTTTGCCCTTTCAGTACCGATAGATTGGTAGATTTTTTTGACTATGATAATTTTTTTAGAGAAAATCCTGATTTGATTGTGTGTGGTGAAATAGCAGGGCCTGAGAGTCCATATAATGGAGAATCACCTCCTTATGTGGTTGAGGACATCAGTTTTTTTGCATTTGATATAAGGATAAAAAATAGTGACCAGCAGATTCCTACGGAAAAGAGATATAAGTTGTTTGATGAGTATGAAATCCCAACCGTCACACGATTTGGCAGATATGTCTCTTCTGACATTAAGGAGATAGAGAGATACATTCAGGATATGAACAAAAAAGGTTGTGAAGGTCTTGTGTTTAAACCAACAGACCCATCTGGAAAAACAGTAAAATATGTTACAGCAGGATCGTGCCTGAGAGACATGAAGGTGACATCTCAGCTAATGACAGAATATCAAGCGGAGTTCTTTACTAACAGAATGCTAAGATCTCTTTTTTATCTTATAGAGCACGACTTACCTTTAAATGATGACTTTCTTAAAAAAACGGGAGATGCCTTACTGCAGCCACTTTATGAAAGTATAAAAAAGGTGGCAGGTGGAGAGATGATAACTGAAAGATTTAAAGTAAGGTTCAACAAAAAGAAGAACATCAAAAAATTATTTGAACATTTTCATAAGTGTAAAGTAGATGCCAATCCTGTTCGACAGGAAAAGATTGGACAGCACTGGCATGTAGAATTTGTCAGGAGATGTTTTCCTTCATATGAAGTGATTCAAAAACACTGGGATGGCCATTCACATTTTGATTAGACTGTTTATGATCCCGCGAAGATTGCGTGATTCAACATAACGAATTCCCAGTTTGTCGGCCCAGGTCATTATTCCGTTATCAGCAGTAACCAGAATGCCATCCAACTCCCTGGCCAGTAATATTAAGTCGACATCCTCCTTGCTGTCAATTATTCCCTCTCTTAATGCCGAACGGTATTTTTTTCTGAGGTTATTTATAGTTTCCGGTTCGTTATCATTTACTACTTCTCTCACGGCCTGCTCTGCCACCCTTAAACCCTTATCTATTCTATGGCGCACATCCTCTATTAACTCATAAAGCAGGAAAGCGGGGACATTCATCTCGTACTTCATTGGAGGCTTCTGAAAAACCCTAACCTGAAGGTCCTTTGGTATTTTGTCAATATCTACAAAGTCCATTAGCTCTTCGTAAATCGATGGAGGCATATAAAAGTTAGGGCATTCAAGTTTCGTTATCAGTTTCAGGAAATTTTTGAGGGCAGTAGTTGGTGTTCTTCCAAATGTAATATATACATCTGGATTAGTAAAAATGCTTGTATCAATAACAAAACATTCTTCTTTTAAGTTCTTTTTTATCTTTGTTTTTTTCATCTTAAATGAAGAGTATTTATCACAATGATATTCAGGTTGTGAGTATAGTTATAAAACAGATCTGATGCAAGAAAAACCTGCGTATTTATAGCTTATAGCTTTCTTGACACTATTTGCTGTGGTGTTATAATTCAGGTATAAATCTTTTAGCCTAAGTGAAAAAAATGAAATTTTTAGCCCTCATAATAATAGTGGTTATCATATCATGCATCTTTTACAGTTACCGTCCTTTTATAAACAGGGGGAATGTTTCAATTGCAAACGGGAAGGAAGCACAATCTACCGCAGAAGACTATGCTCAACAAAGAGAGATGATGGTTGAGCAACAAATAGTGGCACGAGGCGTAAAAAGTAAAAGAGTTCTCGATGCGATGAATAATGTGCCGAGGCATCTGTTTGTCCCGGTAGGATACAGACGAGGCAGTTACTTTGATCAGCCATTACCGATCGGATCAGGACAGACTATCTCACAGCCATACATAGTGGCCCTGATGACTGAAATGCTTGATGTTGACAATGATGATATCGTACTGGAAATTGGAACCGGTTCAGGCTATCAGGCTGCTGTCCTGTCTACTATTGTTAAGAAGTTATATTCTATTGAAATAATTGAAGAGCTAGGGATTCAGGCAGCTGAACTGTTGAAAAAACTGAAATACGGTAATGTAGAAGTAAAGATATCAGATGGTGGACTCGGCTTTCCGGAAAAAGCACCATTCGATGCCATAATAGTCACAGCCGCCGCACCAGAGATTCCTGCTTCCTTAATAGAACAACTTAAACCGGGAGGAAGGATGGTAATTCCTGTTGATAATAATTCTAGTAGTCAAGACCTGCTGATTGTGGAAAAAGATGAAGCCGGAAACATTAAAACAAAAAGTACTATTCCTGTACGATTTGTTCCTCTTGTTAAGGGCAGGAAGGTTACAGAATAAGACATTTGGGTCTTGTTCAGATTTTACTTTTATTTAAAATATATTTTCACTAGAATTAATGTACTGAATATCTGCGTCACAGGGCATGAGTAAGCCTTGCCACTAATAAGAAAATACTTATAAACATATAATGGAATATCGACAACTCGGAAAAAGTGATTTAAATGTATCTGTAATCGGTTACGGTGCGTGGGGAATAGGGGGAGAACCGTTCTGGAGTACCGAGGGAGAAACTAGCTCTATTCGTTCTATTGAAAAGGCAATTGATCTGGGCATTAATTTTTATGATACTGCTCCGGTTTACGGATTTGGCTATTCAGAAGAGTTGTTAGGTAAGGCTCTGCAATCAAAACGTAAAGATGTCATAATCGCAACAAAATGCGGATTGGTATGGAAAAAAGAAGAGTTAAAGGCAATAAGAAAGAGGGCTACCAGAGAATCCATATTAGAAGAGATAGAGCTGAGCTTGAAAAGACTGTGTACAGATTACATTGATTTGTATCAGGTTCACTGGCCGGACGAAGATACACCAATTGAAGAGACGATGAATACTCTCCTACAGGCACAGAAAGAAGGGAAGATTCGATATATAGGAGTGAGCAATTATTCTGTTGCTCAAATTGAGGAGAGTCTTAAATTCGGTCAGATTGTATCTCTTCAACCAATGTATAGTATGCTGGAAAGAGATGTAGAACAAGACAGACTTCCATTTTGCATCGAAAATGAAATTGGTATAATCTGCTACAGTCCGCTTGCATCTGGAGTGTTGACAGGTAAATACGATGAAAATACAAAATTTAAGGACTGGCGTGGGCAGGGGATTATCGGAAATTTTACAGGTGAGGTATACGTTTCTCATATCAAAAAAGTAAAAAAAATTGCGGAGATCGCACAAAAATATGAAAAGACGTTGGCTCAGCTGGCCATTAATTGGTTGCTTCATCAACAAGGAGTGTCCACGGCAATTGTCGGTGTAAAAACTCCTGATCAGGTTGAACAAAATATGGGTGCTGTTGGTTGGGAGATTTCGAATAATGATTTGAAGGGAATATCAGGTATTTTAGAAGAGGGATGTTGATAACCTCCTTATCTTCATGAAAGATATTTATTTTTTTTTATTTAGTGAAAGGAGTTACAAAATGTTTAAGTCTTTAAGATTAAGCGGCACTGTTCTTATAGTTGTAATGCTTGCCATTGCATTTTCTTTCTCATCAATGCTGATAAACGTATCCACTGCCGAGCCTGTTAAAACAGAAGAGGTCGTGTTAAACATAAATGGTATGCATTGCGGTGGATGCGCCGGTAAGGTAAAGGCTGCTTTGTCTGCATGCAAAGGTGTTACAGAAGTTCAGGTAAGCTTCGAGGAGAGTAAAGCTTCTGTACATGTTGAAGATGGAACTGATACACATGTACTCATTGAAGCAGTAAAGAAGCTAGGATATAAAGTTACTGAAGGGTAATCTGTCGTATTGAAAACACATTCATACAAAATGAATATTTAAAAGGAGAACTTGACGTGATAGAGTACGATTTCGTAGAGCTGAATAAGTATAAAATTCTGGAAGATAATAATTACACAAAAGATGAGAGGGATTTTTATATAAGCAAGAAAGATAAGAGGGTGTTTAGTTTTGGTCGTATTGGCAATGAGAGTATTGCCTGGTTAGAACAGGAAGTTAATCAACCTAATACATCTGATGAATGGCAATTCTTCTGTAACGTCGATCCAAGTGAAGGGCTTCGGACGGATATTGTATCTCCGTATTTGTAGAGTCTATATCTAAAGAAGCAGGGAAATAGGATCAGTTCTTGCTGTGCCATCTTTGTTACAGCAATTCTTTTCTGACTCATAAATGCAATCGTCGATCATAAATCCTTCAGGCATTCCTGTATCATGCGCAAGGCTGATTCCTCTTCATCCGTTGAGATATGAGTAACATTTCTGCCTAAGGCTCCCCATATCTTTGGATCTGTGGCTTTATAGAGAACTATTGTTTGTGTGCCCACAAACCCTGCAAGATGGCTTACTCCGGAGTCATTTCCTATGTAAAGTGACGCATGTGATAATAGATATGCTAACGCCTTTACATCTTTTGGGCGCTCTATCCACTCTCCTGTGAAATCTGCTCTATTCATTTTCTCCTCTTCAACCGGCCCGAAAATAAAACCTACTTTATGATAACCCGATCGTCTCAATACATTCGCTAGCTCTCGATAAAAGAGTGGATTATAGTTTTTTTTGAAACTCCCACTTCCGGGATGAATCAGTGCGTTTAGCCCTTCAGCTATTCTGGCTGGAAAACAATCAGAAAGATCTTCTGGAATTGATATGGCATAATGTGATTGTATGACTGAACAGTAATATTGTGCCAGGTGTATCTCTGTTTGTGGAAAGGGGGGTATACAGACGACCGGCAAAGAAGCAGATTGTCTCAGTGTATCTACTGTTTCGTGTCCGTCTGTCAGCCAGAGGATAGCTCCTTGCGGGGATCC
>JABGRF010000171.1 GCA_018648405.1 Candidatus Scalindua sp. | reverse complement strand
TAAATAAATAAGTTTTAAAATACGGAGTGTAAAACTCTTGAAACTATTATTGAGATTATGATAATAACAGCTGTATATATTGTCAGCGTATAGACTCTTCCGTCTTTCAGCCAGCTCTGTTTTTGCGGGTGTTTCGCTAATATACCCTTCAATGTCCAATCTCCAGAGACAGGTGACGCGGTTGGGGATATCTTGGAGAAAATAAGTGAAATGCTTAATGTTGCGCAGAACCCGATCGGTCCCCACCATAGCCATGAGACTGACGGTACGTATTGTCCCAGGAAAAAGTTAAGTGCCGTACCTGCTATAATGCCGGTGATTATACCGGGACCGGTTATCGACCGGAATAGAATACCTGCCAAAAAAGTAGCAAGGATAGGGCCGGAAAATGCCGAACCTATCATGTTTACTATCTCTATTACGGTAGAAGAAGATTTTGCGACAAAGAAGGCGCCTCCTGTACTTAAGATCCCCCATAATAGAGTTATTATTCTTGATAAGCGAAGCATCTTGAGCGGGTTTTGTGCTATGTCCGGTTTAAACTTCAGAACAAAATCTGACACAGTTACGGCAGAGAGTGAATTAAAGGCGGAATCGATGCTGGACATGGATGCGGCAAAGAGACCTGCCATCACCAGCCCTACCACGCCAACCGGCAGGTAGTTGATCATAAAGGTGGGCACCAGGTAATCCGGATTCTTGCCCTGAAGTTGAGCTGCAAAGTCAGGCTGATTTTGAACAAAGGCGGCAAGAACAACTCCGAAGATAATATATGTCAGAACTATCGGGAACCTGATCAAACCATTAATCATCAGTGCATTCTGTGTCTGACGTTTATCTGGTGTGGCAAGTAGTCGCTGAGCCTGGCTCTGGTCGCATCCGTAATAGCCCATATAGAGAAAGAAACATCCGATAATCATTGGCCAGAAGGCAAAGGTATGGCCATCACCAAAACCGTGATGGGAAAAATCTATCGAGTTCAGTCGTGCGGGATCAATCGAAATGGAAGTGAAATCCCCGCCTAAGATATTTATAGATACAATCAGCGCAACCAGTACTCCTCCGTATAGAATGATAAGCTGGATAATGTCGCTGTATACATCGGCCATTATCCCTCCGATTGTTGTGTACGCAATGGCGACTATTGCCATAATGATCATAGTGGTAAAAATAGGCAGATTCAGTACAACAGAGAGAACCAGTGCTGATGTATACAGAATTACACTTGTTGAGAGACCACGGGAAAACATAAAAAGGACTGACAGGGTATACCGTGTACCCGTGCCGAATCGTCGTTCCGCATATTCATATATTGAGGCACCGGAAAGCTGTCGGAAGACTGGTACGAGTAAAAACATTATGGCAATCATAGCAACCGGCACAGCAAACTCGAATTGTAACCATTTAATACCGCCTCCTGTCTTAAGCGCTACAAAAGCAGGGGCGCTGATCAAGCTTATTGCACTTACCTGGTTGGCTGCAAGGGATATTGCGACAACAGTGGGCCCCATTTTTCTTCCGCCAAGAAAATAGTCATCGGCAGATTGTTGGCGTCTTGCCAGCCAGACGCCAAGTCCAATAATACCAATCAGATATGTTGTTAATACTATCCAGTCTATATGGGTCATATGTTGGTTAAAATGCGTGAGTATGGTTTGTGTGTATCTGTCGGAATAATAATATCACGTGCCTTCAAAATCAAGATGAAAAAGGCTGCGGCAGTTAATATAGAAAATAAAGTTTATCTCTTAAGTTTTTGCAGAAATATCCGATACTAATGACATAAGAGTATTTACTAATCCAAACACATTGTCGATAGTACGTTCTTTATGGAGAGGAGAAAACAGGGTGGGAATTAACAGACTTTTTCTGGGAGCATTTAATACTAAGGTTTTTGGTGAGAAAATTAAGGAAAAGTATGATACTAAGGTATTTGATGATATCTTGCAGGAGGAGCACGAAAAGCTCATGCAGGTAGTATCAAAGATGGAAAAAAAGTTGAATACAGAGAACCTTAGCAGGAAGTACGACCTGAAAGAAAAATATCATCTGCCGGCTAGTGAGTAGCAGTTTAAATATAGTTGAATAAGATGGATTGTTTGGGAGGGGTGCCATACATATAAATTCAGCTATCATTTGTCACATAAATATAATAACCGGCTTCTCGAAAGAGAAGCCGGTTATGCTGTATTTTAAATGACAAAGGGTGGTTAATATTCAATTTTCAATATTTTAAACCGCAATACACCTGCCGGGGCATTTACCTCTACTTCATCGCCGACCTTGTGTTCTAATAATGCTTGTGCGAAAGGTGAAGAGACCAGTATTTTGTCGTTCATAGGGTCGTCGTCACCTGCGCCAACTAATTCGTAGTTTTCAATATCTCCGGTGTCCAGGTCTTCGACTTCTACTTTTGCACCGAAGTGTATTGCATCAGTCGGGATATTGGATGAGTCTACGATTTCAGTCCTTGCAAGCTTGTCTTCAAGTTGGCGAATCTTTGCTTCGAGCAGACCCTGCGCCTCCCTTGCCGCGTGATATTCAGCATTTTCTTTAAGGTCTCCGAATTCTCTTGCAGTTGCGATTGCTTCCTGTATCTCGGCCCTTTTTGAATTTTTCATCTCATCTAACTCTTTTGTTAATCTTTGGTAGCCATCTTCTGACATATAAACTTTTTCCATATTACTCTCCTGAATTCATTGGTTACAAAAAGACATTGTTTGTTTTAGTTTTAATCTATCTGGTGAGAATTTGCTTTTTCGTTATAGCTAATAATATAATCTGATTTCCTTAAAAGAAATACAACATCGTTCCTCTTTCTTATGAAGTTCTTGTTATGTGAAAACTCATTTAAAATAATTTTATATGTAATGTCAATAAGATTATGTTGTTGTGATTACGTATCAAGTAGGGATATCTCGCGATGACACCACGTGTTCGTTGATAATAAAGTCGATAGGGTTTGGAAATGTCAGGCCTTATCTGTTTTTAGTGGATTTATTTTTATATCTTGTGTAGGGTATTGCCTCCTTTGGGCTTAGCCTTTACAGTACATTAAGTGAATGCCGTGCTGTTTAATGTTATGTGCGCCGAGACTGTAATTTATACTCTGATTAATTTAATAAAACAATGAAACTAAAAAGAATTTTTACGATTTCCCTGTTAATGGTTTTTGCTGTAACGTTTTTTTGCTCAACGTCATATTCGAGACAAGGAACATTGACAGGATTGGTAGTAGATGGTTTTGACAAAGCGGTAAAAGATGTTGATGTTAAGATTAAGGGGACTGAGTTCGCAGTAAAGACCGATGAAAAAGGTCAATACAGCATTGGATATAAGCCCGGCAAAATAGTGGTATCGTTTAGAAAAAAAGGCTATGCAAGGCAAACTTCTTCCTTAAATATACGTGAAACAGCAGTGGTTCCTGTACCAAAATTAACTTTATGGGAATATCCTGAAAGTGGAGGTGTTTTCCTGATAAGGATGGAAGATTATAAAAAGTTTGAGTATGCCAGCTTTAATTCAGAACGCGATGATAACAGCATAAGTTTTTATGCAAAAGGAGAACCGACAAAGATTGAGTGTCCGGAGGATGCGTTTGTAGAGGGGCGTCTAGGGTTAATGTTACTTGACTACTCCAAAGAGGAGCCGGTAGTAGTGGGTAAGAATCTATACCGTGTTACGGATAACAATCTTATTGGTAATATAGTATTCAAATCAGGGGACTGGGCTATCGAGAAGGTTGGCGATGAGTATTCAGAGGTATCAAGCAGGGTGGGCATACATTACATCACGCTTGAGCCCGGTAAGTATTACTACTGTATCGGACAGCTTACCTTAAGGTCAAAACTCGGTTTCGGCTATTATTTTGAGATAGTAGATCCGGGTTCATTAGATAAAAGTGGAACATAATTATAATTTACAAGGGGGAGATATATGGCAAAAATTCTGGTAATAGATGATGCTAAGTTTACGCGAACAATGCTAAAAAAGATGCTTGTAGAATTCGGGCATGAGACTATTGAAGCTGAGAACGGGAGAGAAGGTCTGGAAAAGATAACCAGTGAAGAGCCTGATCTCGTGCTCACTGATATCCTTATGCCGGAAATGGAGGGGACTGAATTACTGGCACTTTTGCGTGAGACAAATATGGACGTGAAGGTAATCGTAATTTCTGCAAATATCCAGGACACTGTCAAAGATCAGTGTATGAACCTCGGTGTTTCTGAGTTCTTTGGCAAGCCTCCAGACAAGGAAAAATTGAAGAATGCTATAGAAGGGCTCCTGAATAAGGGAGGGCAGGGATAGTGATAGCGGCAACTGAAGAACAATTAGATACTTTGAGAGAAGTCGTAAATATCGGGATAGGAAAGGCTGCCAGTATATTTAATGGAATGCTGGATTCCCATGTCGAATTAGAAGTACCATCAATTATCATGTTTGATCCGAAAAATCCTGGGGAAAAGCTGGCAGATGTAAACCATGATGGTCTTTCCAGTGTTCAACTCGATTTTCACGGGCCATTTTCAGGGAGCTCAGCACTTGTTTTCCCCTCGGAAAGTGTAGGGAAACTGGTTACCGCCCTGACAGGTGAAGAACCAGACTCAGAGGGTTTTGATGAAACGACATCAGGGACGCTGTACGAAATAGGCAATATCTTAATAAATGCCGTTATGGGATCAATTGCTAATCTACTGGCTGCACAGATAGATTTTTCACCACCGAGTTACAAAGAAGGAAGTTTTACTGACTTGATAAAACAGAAGGATTCAAAAGAAGATTTAGCATTTTTGCTGATACGTGCCAACTTCAAGGTTCAGGAACCCCAGATAAGTGGAAACCTTTTCCTGGTGTTTGAGCTTGGTTCTTTCGGAGAGCTTTTAACTGCTATTGATAATCTTTGAATCCCAATATCCATATCCGTGTCCTCTGCCAGGCACAAAACTAAATCAGTAAAAGTACAGAACCCTCAAGATCATTCGCCTATTACACCAGCGTTTTAGAAAAATCCCTCAATCGCAGATCTTATTTATTAAAATGAAAGCGTAATTGACTTGCTGTGTAATATTGGATATAAATAACCTCGTTTTTCATTTAATCACGTTACACTTTGATTTACTAAATAGTGATTAATTGGTGCAGATTAATATTAAGGGATTTATCCATGTAGAAAGGGGTAAAGATTGTGTTGGGAAAATTGAAAAGTAACTTAATTACAATACTGACAATTAGTATGATAGTTTCAGGAGGATTTTTTTATGCCGCCAATAACATTAATGCGGCAGATGAAAAAAAACCGACAATCTATATCTGTTACTGTGCCGGTGGATGTCTTTGCGCTTATGAAACTCTGGAATCGGGCGGCAGATGCGTCTGTGGACTTGCCACGATCCCATCAGACAAAGAAGAGCTAATGGATGAATATGAGTACGAGTGTGATTGCGGTACTATGTGCGGATGTGAAACAAGGGCGGATGAACCTGGTCTGTGTCATTGCGGTATAACAGAAATGAAAGAAGTGGAGGAGTAGGGTTAAATTGATGTGCTTCTCCTGATTCCCCTTTGCCAAAGGGGAATTAAGGAGAATTTAATTAGCCAGTCTTTCTACATAGAAAAATCCAGCGTCCTCACGGCAAGCTCCTTTTCAAGTGCGCACAAATCACCATCCAGGTCTTTATACAGGGCTCGTTGTAGATCTGATTCACTTCCCTGTTCTATCATTGTTCCGGCAAAATCATGGTGCTGTTCTGCGTGAAGTTCTTTTGCCTTGGGTGCAGTCAGCTCTATCAGGCGCCTGAGCTGTTCACTGATAGTTATGATCTCTTCTGTTTCAGGTTCTACTATTTTAGCATTGAGTCCATATCTCATCGCCTTCCACCAGTTCTCTTCGAGATATCCTGAGTGAAGTTCACTTACAGGTTCTCCCGCAAAAAAACGATCCTGATATGTAGCAACGGCGGACTGTATCAGGGCTGCGAAAGCCCCTATGCGTCGAACAGATGTGGGAATATCAAAGATTCGAAATTCAACGGTACCAAGTGGTGGCTGAGGACGAATAATCCACCATAAATCACCCGGACGTGTAATGTCGCCTGCTGCAAGAAATTTTTCGTAGTAAGCTATAAGCTCTGGAAACGATTTAAAGGGTGGGGCAAATTTGGTTCGAGGCATTGAATGAAACAGGTGGGTACGTGTAGAAGCCAATCCGGTATCTCCGCCATCATAATAGGGTGAGTTTGCCGAGAGGGCGAGTAAAGGGTATGCCCATCGACGCATTTCGTTCATAATATATATGGCAGCTTCTTCGCTCTTTACCCCGACGTGTATATGCAATCCAAAAGCCAGCATGCGGTTGGCAATATATCCGTGGTTTTTACGCACCCATTGGTAATGGTCATTGTCAACGAAAGATTGTTTTTTCCAGTCGGAGAATGGGTGACTTCCGGCAGCAACAAGATTCAGATTGTGTTCCTTGCAGCTCTCCGCAAGTATAGTTCTGCCGTTTATGGTCTCCTGTATAAGATCGTCTACCGTCTTATAAACACCGGTACGCGTCTCTAAGACGCATTGTAGCAGTTCATAACAAACCCTTTCCCGAAAATCAGGCCTAAGGGATGACATAACTTTGTTAACAGAAGATGTAAGTTCTGCCGTTTCTGTATCTATCAGGTGCAATTCTTCTTCTATGCCTAATGTTGGGAAGTCATTTTTTTTGAACGGTTCCATTATTCCGGCTTTCTTATTCAATTCTCTTTGTATTCTTTGTTGAGGATAATTACTCGTTTTTTAAGAATATCTTTGGTTGTAGTGTAAGTCAAGGCAAAGATTAAAGTTATAGAAAGCTGGAGTATGTTGCTCAATGATTCCGGCAAATTTTTTATTAAAATACTTAAAGAATTGGAGAACATTACCGATAATAGTGAATGTAAACTAACTGAACACTGACATCACCCTAAAAAGTTAATTTATTGTAAATCATGTAGGAGAGAATAATGATTAATAATCAACGGCTTTTCCCACGAGTAAAAGTTGACTTAAAGGTTGGATTTGAGTTTGTTAAGTGGAGCGAAACTGCTCTGGATCATTGCAAGAGCCCTTATGAGGCTTCTATTACAGATATCAGTGCTAAGGGTGCGAGCCTGAAGGATATGCCGGATATTAATAGTAGCCATATGAAGAAGCTATCTAATGGGAAGAACAAAATTCGTCTAAACCTATTACTTAGTGAAGACAATGAATCGATTAATACCTTTGCCCGTCTTGTCTGGTCACAAACGCCTGATGAGAAAGCTACTGGCTCTCAACATTGTGGTTTTGAGTTTATCGATATTCCCGGTTCCGCTTTTAAATCGATTAAGAAATTTGTAGACTTAGAAAGTAATTAAACGCTGCCACTTCAACTAATACCTGAATTGAGCGATCTGCTCACATCCGTTTCGAACGGTTCGTAGGACATGTTGCTGTAATATAGAAAGTGAAATAGCTCAATTTCAGGTAATAAGTAGTATTGCCCTTCAAATCATTGCTTCCAACAGTAAGTAATTGTCCCATCAATATTTCCCTCAATTTCACAGTCCGATATCTCCATGTTTTATCTCTTCCAATTAAGTATTTAAAACGCTTTTAAACACTATCTGCGTTCTTTAGAAAGACTATTTGACATAAAAACATTCTGTGATAAGCTTTAGTGATATGATTACAAAATGCGATGAAAAGCTGAATATTCCGGAAGAAATGGTACTAATTCCTGAGGGTCAATTTTTAATGGGAAGTACAGAGGATGATGTTAAAAAGTTGTTAGAACTTGATAGTAATGTTGAGGCGAGCAGGTTCGACGTAGAAGTTCCACAGAGAGAAATACATCTGAGTCCATATTTGATTGATAAGTGCCCTGTTACTAATGCTGAATATAAGAAGTTTGTAGTATCTGGTGGTTATAAACAGAGAGATTACTGGTCGGAGGCGGGATGGAATTATATCCTTCAGGTCAAGCCTCTGGATGGTAATGACTTAAACAGTGCCATGGATAATGATGATGAATGTCCGGTAGTGAATATTTCATGGTACGAAGCTGAAGCATTTGCAAAATATATGGGAAAAAGGCTTCCTACTGAAGCGGAATGGGAAAAGGCCGCTCGTGGTACCGATGGCAAGGTCTATCCGTGGGGAAATGAGTTTGATAAAACAAAATTAAACTGTTCCGAAGCCAGGATTGAAAAGACAACTCCTGTTGATAAATACGTACAGGGTAGAAGTGAATACGGATGTTTTGATATGGCTGGAAATGTCTGGGAGTGGACAGCAGATTGGTTTGACAGTCGATACTACAGTTCTGCTCCTGACAGTGATCCGCAGGGACCAGACAAGGCAGAAGATAGCCCGTTTTTCGGAAGGCCTGAGGATGTGGGTACTTCTATTTATGAATTTGAGCCTCCTGAAGAGGGCGACGAAACGCTGAGTGGTTGTAGGGTGATGCGTGGTGGCTCCTGGAGTGGCGGAGGCGTTGTCCACATCCGTTGCGCAAATCGAGATTATGATGAACCGGATTACAAGAATGAGACCATTGGCTTCAGATGCGCCAGGTCTTTAACATAAATTATTGTATATGGATTTTTAGTAGTTTAGACAGGACTACAGGGTTATAAAATGATTCTTGCGGGAGATGTGGGTGGTACCAAGACACGTTTGGCATTTTGCCAGTTAGAGAATGGAAGGATTATAAGGCAGCAGACAGATACGTTTGTCAGCCGCGACTACTCGTGTCTTGAAGAAGTCGTGCAGGGCTTTATAAATAAATACGACGTCTCTGTAACTAAGTCCTGTTTTGGTGTTCCCGGACCTGTTGTTAACGGTGAAGCAAAGGCTACCAAATTACCCTGGCATTTCAAAGAGGAGCAGATCAGCAACACATTAAATATACCAACGGTTAAGCTGGTAAATGACCTTGTTGCGACTGCGGCTGCCGTACCTCATTTAACTTCCGAAGATCTATATGTCTTATATGAGGGTGAACCGCATGGTTCTGCTGCAGAGGGCCAATTACAAAACGGTAAAAGTGGATCTGGAAATGAAGAAGATGTTATCGGGGTGTTGGCACCCGGAACCGGGCTTGGTCAGGCATATGTATATGCAAATGCCGGTCAACGTCACATAATGGCATCAGAGGGGGGGCATGCAGATCTTGCACCCACAAATGAACAGGAAGTGAAGCTTTT
>JABGRF010000099.1 GCA_018648405.1 Candidatus Scalindua sp. | reverse complement strand
TATTAAACAATAATCTGAGTTCCAATACCCTTATCAGTAAAGATCTCAAGCAATAGTGAATGTGGTATATGACCGTCAATAATGTGTGCTTTCTTTACTCCATCTCTCATGGCAGAAATACAGGCATTCGCCTTCGGTAGCATTCCGCCACTAATTACCCCACTCTTTATCAATCTATTAACTTCATCTTCATGTAACGTGGACGTAAAAGACTCCGGATCAGACGGGTCAGTTGAAATGCCGTGTGTATTAGATATGAAAACCAGTTTTTCTGCCTTCAAAGCACCTGCTACAAAAGATGCCACATTATCTGCGTTTACATTATAATTTTCTCCATCGATGCCTTTGGCAATTGGAGACACTATAGGTATCTGGTCATCTTCAAATAAATTAGTAAAACTATCACATTCTATTTCAGTAAGTTCACCTACATAGCCAAGATCCCCAGCCCCAGAGCCACCATCATCTTTACTGACGAACTTTCTGGCTTTGATTGGACTATCATCCCCATCCCATACACATACACCTTTTGCTCCCATTACTTCTATCTGATCAATTATCAACTTGCCTATCTGATTGGTAAGTACATCAATGGCAATTTCCAAAGTCTCCTTATCGGTAACGCGATATCCGTTGATAAAAAGAGGCTTTTTACCTCTTTTTTCCATCTCACTGCTTATGAATGGACCACCACCATGCACTATAACGGGCTTCATGCCAATAGATTTCATAAAGACCATATCCTGAAGCACACTGTGAAAGGTATCTTCGTTTACCATTGCGCTACCGCCGAATTTTACAACGACTATCTTGTCCTTAAAAGATTGGATATAAGGCAACGCCTCTATCAGAACCCTGGATTTGCCAATTGCTTCTTCCATAGAAATACCTTTCGTACCTGTAATCTTAGCTTTTTTGACCCCAAAACCAGAAGTCAATCCATCCTCATTCAAAATGCTATGAATGTCCCCATTCTCTATTTTATTTTCTGCTACAGCCAGATCCATAATTTTCCTAATAGCTTAATTTACAAGAAATTACAACAATCTAGAAAAAAATATCCAATCTGATAATTATAACTTTTACCACATCGCTGTCAAGATTAAACCGTCAATTTCATTCTGTGACAATGGCATATAGCAATCGCCAGCGCATCCGTCGCATCATACTTCTCAGGGACATCAGATAATGACAAAATAACCTTCACCATTTTACTCACCTGCATCTTTTGGGCATTACCTATACCAACAACTGCCCGCTTCACTTCTGTCGGAGCATACTCAAACAGAGGAATCCCTGCTAATGCTGCACACAAAATTGCAACTCCTCTGGCTTCACCAATCTTGATAGCAGCTTTTACATTTTTCCCATAAAATGCGCTCTCCAATGCAATCTGCTCAGGCTTGTAATCGTCAATAGCCTTATTTAATCCATCAAACATCATTTTAAGCCTATCCGGAAACGAATCCTTTCGCTTGCCTTCAATAGTACCGAAGCTCACTGAGGACAATTTGCCTCTAATATCATCAACAATTCCAAAGCCGGTTACCATTGTGCCCGGATCTATCCCTAAAACACGCAT
>JABGRF010000187.1:6862-9282 GCA_018648405.1 Candidatus Scalindua sp. | reverse complement strand
GTATTTCTTCGTCTTTCCAATTTTTAGATTTGTGTGCTTGTATAGCTTTACCTTCAGATTCGAAAATAAGATATCGTGATGTATCTCCCGTAATGTTGATTACAAATGGCACACTAGATTCTTTATCAGCAATCAATGAAAATTTACTGCCATTCCCTGTAATGCCTTGCAGAGAGCCAGTGAATTCCAGAAAACCTTCCCGCTTGCTAGCAAGAATTCTTAGGTCTAAATCAGAACGAGTAATACTGAAATCAGTATCTCTTGAAACAAAAGAAATAAGGTCAATAAAATGGATACTATTGCAGCCCATTCCCCAATTACCACCCCGTATATCACAAACTATTTGTTCTCCATTTCCTAAATATTTTTGTACTTCTAGATAGAAAGTGTACATTCTTCGAGGACAGTTAACCCATGCCTTTACCTGATTTGTTTTAAGTAATTTAATTATTTCTTGGAAATCTTGGATAGACTGAAAAACAACTTTTTCTAAAAGCAAGAAGCGAGTTTTTTTATATTGTATTAACTCTTCAATCACTTTTCTGCGCACATCGGCATTTGTAGCAATTATAGCAATGTCTATTGAATTACTCAGACTTCTTATTGTCTGAAGATATTTTATGCTTTTGACAAACCCAGAACCTTGGACCTTCTCAAAACGCTCCCTTGCTTTTACTAAGGATTGCGATGTTCGACTGACTACTTCTACACAAATTGGGATTTCTGATTTAGCTAATGCTTGTAAATGTCGACTTCCAATTTGACCTGCTCCAATCAAGGCAATTTTATACATAATCTCTTAGTAGTTCTTAAATAAGGGACAGAGTAAATCGTATCCAACATCTAGTAATATTGTACAAGTAGTCTAAACATCAGGATACACAAGAATATTACAGGTGAGATGTGGTGGGGGCAAGAATAAACCTCTACGAACCACTTTAATCTACTTCATCGTATCACAATAGGATTAACGGTTCACACAATAGGCCTGCAAAAATTACCAAATATATCAGGTAAATTGCCAATTTCTGTATCTCTCTTACATGTTATTACCTTTTGAATTCTATTAACGGTTTTATTAGAAATGTGAAGCAAACCTACGCAACATTCAGCAAACAGGTTCTAACCTCGTCGAAGAATGGACACCATATTTCATTTCCCGGATTAATCAATATCAAACTCCGACTGACAAAAATTTAGACCAAACCATACCTCTCCCCTATCGCAGTATAAATCCAGTGCAAGCTTTTGCTAGCTTTTCCATTCCGTGTTTCATTCTGATAATTCACTGTCTATAATGTGTACATTTTTTCCTAGTAATCGTAGAGATATTTAAACTGTTTTCAAAATATCAATGCTGGATAGTATATTCTGAAAAAAAATAACTGTTTTTATAATGCGCAGATTTTTCAAGATTCAATGAATTCAGGAGTATGTTACTGCACGTAACTTGTTGTTTTTTACATACATTATGTACCTTATAGGCAAATCAAACATATCACATATTGATAATTTGTTGACTTTGAATAAATTACAGATTTGTTTATAAGGTACAAAGTAATAGATCTAACAAACACCGTTTAAAATATTAACATTCTGGTTTCTCGACCAAACACTCTAGATGGCATATTGCTTGCTCTTATATCACACGATAGAGTATGAAAGGGGCCTGAAAGAATCATGTTAACAACGGCCCATGGAAGTACAGGAACAAATAGACTGTATACAATTATATTTTTTTGGGGGGAGATTATTATGATAAAGCACAGAAAAGTTATGTTTGTAATATTGTTTAGTATATTTGCAATCGCGATTAATCAATCTTATTTGTGGGCGGGAGAACCTGGCACACTTGTAAAAGAGGTTATCCGTAACGAATCTTCTTTTAGTAAAATAGAAGACATTCATGAACGTAAGGTAAAACAATGGGATGCGATTTCATTTTCTTTTAATTTTGAAAAAATATCTCAAAGAGTCATGGGAGAGTACTGGGATAAGTGCCTCTATGAGCAAAGATCCGGGTTTGTAGATTTGTTTACCACCCATCTCAGAAACTCTTATGTAAACAAAGCTAACTCTCTTTTTGGAAAGAAGATTATTTCACTAAAAGAGAAACAATTCAATAAATTTGCCAAAGTGCAGACTACCCTGCTTACACATTCAGGCAAAGAAGTTTCTGCCGATTTTTATCTACTCCGTGAAAATGGAAAATGGCAGATCTGTGATCTGGTTATGGAAGGAGTAAGTCTGGTAAACAACTACCACAGTCAGATCTCTAACACATTGGTTAAAACTTCATATGACGAGTTGATGCACACGATGAAGGAAAAACAAAACCGGACAAAAAAGTTAACCTCAATAAAAACAGCCTCATTACCTAGAACCGGGCAAGACGAATTAACTAAATTAATTGAATAATT
>JABGRF010000187.1:0-6762 GCA_018648405.1 Candidatus Scalindua sp. | reverse complement strand
ACGCACTGGCACGCCTTTATGAAGAGATCCCTATCTCAAAAGAGCAAATTCAGAATGCTGCCGGATATGGTGTGTTTAGCAATATCAATACAAATCTATTCCTGCTCAGTAGCGGAAGCGGTTATGGTATTGTCACAGACAATAAAGATAAAAATCCCATTTATATGAAGATGAGGACACTGGGAGCCGGACTCGGTATTGGAGTTAAAGATTTCAGAGCGATAATCATTTTCAGAAATCAAGATGATATGGATAAATTTATTGAAAAGGGCTGGGAGTTTGGTGGCCAGGCGGACGCTGCTCTTAAATCAGGCGACAAGGGCAATACATATTCAGCGGCACAGTCATCAGACCTTGATATTATTACTTATCAACTAACAGAAGCAGGAGCGGCTTTACAGGCCACGCTTCAAGGTACCAAATACTGGAAACATAAGGATTTGAATTAATAGTTTTTTATCATGTATAATTTAATCAATGATGTGAAAAAATCTTTATCGAACACTGCCTCCCGGCATATTATCCGGTCAGGCTGAATAAAGTTTTCGCAAAATATCTTGTTTTGTCTTATGTCATCAATTATAATTTGTCCTAAATGAGAACACTGCATATAACAATTTCTGTCTGTGTCATGTCTATTATGATTCTGCTCTTTTTTAGTACGGAATCTCTACCGGCACAAAATGTATCCGATGATGGCAAGAATACAGACAGCAGCACTTCCGTTAAAAAGCCAGAAATCTTCTTTGAGACCCCGGATTTTGATTTTGGCAAGGCTTATAAAGGCGACAAGGTTGAACATGTGTATAAGTTTGTAAACCGAGGTAGTGCCACATTGGAAATCAAGAAGGTCAAACCATCATGTGGATGCACCGCAGCAGTACTTTCTAACAAGACAGTTCTACCCGGAGAAGCAGGAGAGATTAAGGCGACATTTAACACGGGGAGCTACGGAGGGAAGGTCAAGAAAACAATATCCGTCTTGAGCAATGATCCGAACACCCCAAACCATAAGTTATCTATTTCTGGAGAAGTTATTGAAGAGATCAGCTTCAAGCCAAAAAACATTAACTTTGGCAACTTCCGCGCGGATAATCAATCAGATAAGACAGTCAAATTCTCCGTAAAATCACAATCAGGTCCAGATTTTAAAATAGACAAGATTACATCGTCTAAGCAATTTGTAGAGACTGCTACTATAGAAGACCAGAATGGTGAATATACCATAACTGCCACATTAAAGGATCATCATAAAATTGGAAGGTTCAGTGGTAAGATTTTCCTGGAGACTAATAGTACCAAGCAGCCAAAAGCCAGTATAATATTTTATGGTGTAGTTGAAGGTGACATTACTATAAACCAGAGAAGGATTTATTACGGCACTGTTCCTGAGGGCAGAGAGGTAACTAAAAAACTTTTTGTCAAGATAAACGAAAGCCACATAAAGATTTTAAGCAGTAAAATCTCACCGGATTATTTAAGCGTTAGCATTGATGAAAGATATGAGCAGCAAAACCCTCACTGTCTGATTGAAACAAAACTTCACAAAGACGCTCCTATAGGCAAAATTAACGGATTACTGAAACTTACTACCAACAGCGAAGAGCAACCGGTCATCAGTATACCTATAACAGGAGATGTACACAAAGTTGACAAATCTGAATAACCGGCACACCCAAACAACACATCTATAACAATACTATATTCTCAAATCTTGTAAAAGTGAATTTATTACGATACTGTTCCAGAGGGATGAGATAAACTGTAGAAATATGCCTCTAATCAGTTTAGGAAATATGATATGGCATAAGGCTGGATAGTTGATAAAAAAAGAGATGAATATTGTTAATTCCGCAATTCCTTCTCTATTATCTTTATTGTCTTATCTAATGCGTATTCATTTTGCTGAAGGCGTGCATGAATCTTTTTCCATTTTATACGAGGCCTGATGGTAGGAACAATAACTATTAAAACACACGAAATGAAAGCAATAAATTCCAGTAGAAAGACTCCGGGTGGAATCCCTGTGGACGCGCCAATTAATCTGTTATATTTTTCAATTAATATTCCATGTGGCACAACAACAAACAGCCCAACCGGTATAGCACAAATCTGGCTTATGAATAGATAAAGAAGAAACGGGTAAAACAATTTTCTTTCCTTTACCTTTTTCAAAGTCCTGGCAGCCTCTTTTCTCTCAGATCCAACCTTACTTCGTATTTTCTTACATTCTGATGATAATAGTAATTTATCGTCACGAAAGTTTTTATCTAATTGAGTAAGGCAGTTATCAACTACAAAAGTATTTAAGACGAAATCGCAATCAATCATATTAGCTAATTCAGCCCTATCCTCTTGTCGTTTCCTGAAATTTTGATTACCAGAAATATCAAGACCTTGTTTATGAATACGGCTAATGACACCATCAAAGTAATCAAGTTTTTTAACAAGCACTTTCATCTTAGTTTCTATACTTTTATGATATTGAACGCCGATCTCTTTAAAAATTTTTGTTGTATGCGACCTTATTCCATCAAAATCACGCTCATTGGCAATTTTTAGACAATAGAGAATATCGACTCTGATGATTTTTTTTAATAATGAGATTGCCGTGTCTGTTTTTTTTAATAGGGCACTATATTGTGCATTTTGGTAGAGTGCTTCAGTAAGGTCTGGAGACAAGTCCACCGCTTGTTTTGAAAACTCTTCCGCTTCTTCAAGACGGTTAAGATTACGTAACACCAATGCTTTGTGTAACAAAACGTAACTCGTGTAGAAATCAGATTGTGATTTAGCAATTTCTAAAGATTCATCAAAATACTCTAAAGCCTTTTCTTTGTCTTCTTCATGAAAAAGACTGATTAATCCAAGACTTAAAAAGACGGAAAAATCATCTTTAAAACACTGAGACAACTTCAGAAAATTACGTATTGCGTCGGGTATTCTACCATTTTCATAGTCTTCCTGAGCCATGCGTCTCATACCAGCATACGAAGGCTCCTGAGAAGCATAAAGAATTTCTAACATATCTTTAAATTCTTGTATATTTTGCTCTAGCTGCCAGACGACTTCTGAGATGTTCCATTCAAATGAAGCCTTAAGTCCGTAAATACCACTACTAACATTCCTATTGTCATAGGCAAGCAAATTGATGCTGGCATTAATTGCGGCTTTATTTGTATTTGATGTACTTGATAAACCTACGCAAGACACAATCATCCCTCTGATCTGATTGCTTATTTCTATCTTTTGTAAAACGACATCTTTACCGAGCTCTATATTTCTATAAAAGCCCTTATTTATTTCATGCGGCGCAAGGTCATCATTATATCTTTTCATCTTTTTTTAGTTCACTATAATCATTGGTAATAGATACTACTTTTTAGATTTTGCGACTTTAGATACTTATAACCGCAACAGTTCAGCTTTGATTTTTACCACTACTTTTTTCACAAACGAAGGAGAGTCATCCACAGAAACGCCCGGCATGTGTGCATCATGTGGGAAGAACACTATGAATGTTCCTGGAATTAAGTGAGAAATAATTTTTCCACTATCTGTCTTTACATAAAACGCAGCATCCTTCTCCTGATCATATGGTGTGTCAACAGTAAGCCCGTTTAATGCTGTAGATTCGATAAGTTCCTGACCATCAAGAAGACATTGAATGTCAACATACTTTCTATGTGCCTCAAATTTGTGAGGTTGTTTTGTGTTGTAGCTTGAGACTATCGCATAAATATCTTCACCCTGAATCTCATACTTTGCCTCTTCGGCACCAGGTGTTATTGTATTAAGGAAGCTGAATGCAGTTTTCCAGACTGAACCGTATGGGTAACAGTTATAATGCTCCACTCTGTCGCTTATCAATGAGAGCTCCTTTATCGCCTAAGTTTAAATTTTTACATTTCCTGAAATTATTCACAAAACATAGATCTCGTCATACTCCTTGTTGATGTGACGAAGTCTTCCTACAAGTATTTTAAGTATATTAAGGTAAACTATCTTAGCTATACGGTCGCTATTTGATAAAATATTATCCAGATTGTATTTTGTTATCTTAATAAGCTCACCCGCATTTGTTGCAATCACCGAAGCGGATGCCGGTTTTGAATCAATGAGAGAATACTCTCCAAAAAAATCACCGCCTTGCTCAACGGCTAATTTCACTTTTGTGGGCCTTTTATATTTTGCTTCCCCACTTTGTTCAGGAAGACATACTTCCACCTGCCCTTTAATTATTATATAGATAGCAGAATTGATCTGTCCTTCCTTCATCAATATTTCTGACTCTTTGAATTTTACCCTCTGGCACTTTGTATGAATCTCCTTCAACTCTACTTCAGTAAGCCCTTTAAAAATTTCAAAGCTTGATAGGATCTGTAATGAATTGTTTTCAATCATAGAACATCACTTCCTTTGAAAAACCTACCAATCTAAAGATAGAAAGAGTTTCTGTGTGGTGTTAAGCATAGCAGGTTGTCTGGTAACAACAGTCATAATACTCAAGTAATTATCGAAATCAAGCGGAAAAAGGTGTGTAACCCAAGAGGGATTAGCAATCTGTTAATCAATTGCAAATTCTATAGTATGCAAGAATTGACAACCTCGTCATAAAATACCAAAGGAAAATCTTTCTATTTCTGCGGATTAACCCTAGTACAAGCTGTAGAAACACGTCGCAAGTGCCATATGAGAGGCAGACTTGGTGTGCGGAACATAATGGAGTCATATCATTTTATTTTGCGAACCGGGCGGACAAAAAGAAGACTGACGTCTCCCCAATCAACATAACCGTCGTCAAAGTATACGCGCCACATACCACCCGAACTACAACTGTCACCTGTCCATATCCATCTTTGCTTCTTATCAAACGCAGTATCTATGAATAGACCACTACTCCTTTCACTCCCTTCAAGCAACGATGCCGCCTCCTCTACCGTCGGCACCCGCCAGTCGTAATGTCCGGCATAGCTATTACGATTGAAGCCCCTTATCCATTTCTTTACCTCTTTCCTCTTCATATATTCATTGGAGCCAGACGCATGCCACATTAAGCCGGTGGCATGGTCTATTACTACTTTGTCATCACCAATTAACTTTGTTTCATATTCATGCTGTATTGTACTATGTCCATAGAAACCCCATGCCTTCTTTCTACGTATGGAAATATTTTCCATTGTCTGAACTTGAGAAACATTCAAATTATCACAGCGAGCACGGAGTTCCGTCAGGGGCGTTTCCCCATCTGCAACTATCAGTTTAGTCCGAACTGGAAGAAATATGCAAGAGAAGACAAAGGCGTTAATCAGTAAGTACTTTCTCATATTAGTTTGAATTAATTTGTAAACCAAAAACTTGAATGTTCATTTTACTTCTGGATCTGTATAGCAATAGCACTCAGTTTAGTTTCCTCACCCGGGCCCGCATCTTTTATGCCTTTTGCTTTATCAATCAGATCAAGTTTTGTTTTGTCGTAGTCAGTGCTAGAGATGAGATTTTCGTGCCGGAGAACATTTAACTCATTAAGCTTCTCTGCGATGTTTATTTTGTATTTGGTTCTTTTGATATAATCTTCTTCAAGCAGATATGTATTATGTGTGTCAAATCCTAATTTTTCAACGCAGCTTTCTGAGACAGCATCTGTAACTTTTAACAAATGCCCCTGTAGGTATTCGGGTACTGTATACACAAAATCAAGAAATTCTTGTGCATCCATCCCCAGCGCTTTCTTCACCTCAACAACATCTCTCCAAATGACTGTTCCCTGTGTCGTGGCCATTTTAACACCTAGCTGAATAAATGCATACGGATCAGAGAATATTCCCGGATCTTTTAAACCATATGAAATGATGTCAACCTCAAGAATTGTATCAACACCCAATTCGATACCTATCTTCTCGTAGTCCAAGGAATCTTTATCGCGTTTCTCCAGCAAATTCCAGACGGTTTTATTCCTTACAATACTCTCCTGTGGTACAACGTGGAAATAAGAACACAATTGGAACTTAGTATTTAGTCTTTCACACAATACTTCGCCCATGTTTAAGTCAAATATCACTTCATTAAGTGCTGCAATGTCCTCTTGATTCGCAGAGTTTTGAGCTAATCTCATAAACAGTTGTGCAATAGGATTCGGTCCTGCAACTAATCTCGAAACAAACATCTCATCACTTCTTATATCCACGTCCATTTGCGGACTCTCAGGATAATATAAAATTGCTACATCGTTTACATACCTTGAATACTCCTTTTTGTAGAGCACCTGTGGCGTATTTGTAGTTTTACAACCAGCAAACATTAATACGCTTATTAAAAGACAGACATAATATTTTTTTGCTATTTGATGAAAACCTGCTTTTATATGGCTATATTTCATAGCAACCTCAAATGTATCTTATACGGATAGGACAGGGACGGTAGTAAAACGCTCTCTCTTATTGAGGAATACTCAGGCTTTTTCTCTTGGTTTCTAATGCAGGTTCTGTTTTATCAGATTTAATCTTGCTCAATTCTATTTCTATCTCCTGCAAGTTTGTCAGGACCTTATGCAAATAGTCCTCTTTATCCGTTTTTCTGTAGCAACCGTCAAAGTACTTAATGGATTTTCTATAATTTATTACACTTTCTTTTACCAGCTTTTTTTCTATATAAAGGCTTCCAAGCGTACGATAGGCACTTGCAATCTGAAGAGCGGTATCTATAGATTCCGGTCGATAGTGTAACGCATTTAAAAGATACTGCAGGGCTTTATTATGATTT
>JABGRF010000164.1:7727-9301 GCA_018648405.1 Candidatus Scalindua sp. | reverse complement strand
TTCATGGAGAATTTTGTTTTTGGTAAATTTATTGTATCTTTATAACTCATATTTTAAATAGCCCTGTTAAAATCTTCTTCGCTAATATTTCTAATTAACACTTTCTTCTCTCTTGACGTTTCACCGGAAAGTATCTCAATGTCTGAGCTTTTTACGTCAAGTAACTTAGAAAGCACTTTGATTACAGCCTTATTAGCTTTCCCCTTTTCAGGTGCAACAGTGACTGCAATTTTCAGCTGGTCTGCGTGCTCCCCAACTACTCTATCTTTACTTGCATTTGGCTGCACCTTAACAGATACAACTATTCCGTCCTCAACTTCTCTTATATTAATCATGGAGAGATGAATAAAATAAGATTGAACTTCCCACTATACTAATATTTAATTGTAAATGAATCGTATTCACCGGTTTCCCGCTCCCAGGCCGTCTCTACATTGCTAACCACTGCTCCCGGTGGACCTTTTTTACACCACTCTACGATCTGTTCAATTTTATCTATTTCACCTTCAAAAACCGCTTCAACACGTCCATCAGAACAGTTCTTAACCCAGCCTGTCAGACCAAGTTTAGAAGATTCTTCAATTGTACTGGCTCTGAAGAAAACGCCTTGAACGATCCCCTCGATAACGATATGTAATCGTGCGATTTCCATACTAATCTAAACTCAATTCTTTCAAATTAGTGAAATTCGTGTAAAAAAATTACCGGAACATGCACAGCAAAACTAGAATATAGTTAATTTCCAGAAATTGTAAATATTATTATTCTACAATTTGAAATAATCTGTTTATCTGTGTTGATGGAGTGATTAAGGAGATGATTAAACCAGACCCTTCAGCGCATACATATCTGCGTCTGAAGGGTCTGATTAAGTTTTTCTGTTAAGCGCCTTATTCTGCGTAAATGTGATCACTGTCTACTGAACTAGGCAGTTTGTGCAGACCCATAAAGGTAAACAGAACTATAGGGAAAGCGATCAGAAGTATTATTGAAAGCAAAATAGGTCTGAACGATTTTTTGATATTTGTCTTAGGCAACATCAACGGCAGATGCATGTAAGTAAGATAAACAAGCCAGCTGATTAGAGACCATATCTCTTTAGGGTCCCATCCCCAGTATGTACCCCACGCACCTTTTGCCCAGATCGAACCGGTAATCAATCCGATGGTTAAGAATGGAAATCCAATAGAAACTGCGATGTAGGCAAGTTTATCGAAACTATAGTCCTTCTTTTTCTGGACTTCTGACCCGGCAGCTGACGCTTCTTTTGGCGTGTCAGAAACAAAGGCTTTACGTACTAAGTGAACGATCGCAGCGGAGAACGACATACTCAGCGCTGAATAAGATAAGAAATAACATATTACGTGTGTGACCAACCAGTTACTTTGCAGAGCCGGAGGTAGTTCCTTTATTGTACTATCAATACCAAGCGCAGAGCATATCATCCACGCAGCCAGAACACCCTGCAATGCACCTATGATCCCAAGACGGGATTCATGTACTTTAACAATAAAGATTGTAACAAGCTCGAAAATCAGATAAACAAGTGCAATACTCCACCCAAAGAAAATAAA
>JABGRF010000164.1:0-7627 GCA_018648405.1 Candidatus Scalindua sp. | reverse complement strand
AAATTGGTAATTTAGAGACAATGATATTATTTACTCAATATGTTCAGCCAGTATCTCTTCTTCAGAATAGATCTCTTCTATCTTTTTACCTTTCTGAAACATTTTTCTCAAGAAAGGTTTTACGTAAAAGATGAAGACTATACCCAAGCATAAAAGAATAAACCCAGTATACACTACCAGCAGTCCCGGATTTTTTGTTACTTGAAGACCAGTATATCTCTCACCTTCAGGATCGTAGCTGGATTGATAAAAAACAAAACCCTTATACTTCAGAGGACTGTTTACCTCAATAGTTTTTGTCATCATAGTTTTGCCGTTTTCCACAACCCTCAGTATGCTCTTATAATCTTTTATCTCCATACCGGATTTTTCATATAAGACGGCAAAGTTGTTATCAGGATACCAATGTGGAGGTGTATGTGCAAATACCCAATCGGCAAACTTCCCTCTTGGTCCTTCCATCTCTATAAAAACAGCAGGATTTCCATGATGTTCACCTGGTCCGTGGTTATGACCCTCATGTCCACCGGTCTTCTTGGCAACTGTCTTTTTTAAACTATGTGATGGAAAGTATTTTACAACTCGAATTTCAAGATCCGAATCTGCTATATTGTAACTCTGGTCAAGTACCCAATCATCTGTGCTGATTACTTTTCCATCCTTTATATATGTAATTGTCTTCTTTCCGCTTCTGCTTTGGACAAGTCTTACTCTGTGTTCAGCATCTGAAAAGTCCTCTGGAACGGTACATAATAACTTAACGTCCTTGTAGATTGTTTTGTGAGCCTTATCCTGGTAATCAGGGTACTTCGAGAACGACCAACGAGTATCTTTTCCCTGAGGGCCACTAATCTCAACCAGTACGGCAGGATTGCTTGGTTCCTGATCACTCAACGGTACTAATCTCTTGGAATAATCCAGTGCGAAATCCTTTATCTCAACCGTATAGTCAGTACCTTTAATCGAAACTTTTTGCCCCTCTTCAACCGGTACCGTTTTAACTATATTTTTTCCTTCTATACTTATCTCCAGCTTTGGTTTGGTGCTCTTAGCTGCGGCATTTGCAAGTCTCTCATGCGCTTCATCATTGTCAGCCCAAACATAATCTATCTTTAAATTACGCTGGTTGTCATTATACCAGTTATGGTCTTTGGCAAGGAGCCATCCCTCCGCAGTTACAGCGCCTTTAGCTGAAAACTGAATATACAGAGCCGGATTCTTTGGCTCATCAGACACATTAATAGGTTCATGCAGGACTTCCGCATCAGCAATAAATTCTTTGACAGTAGCAGCATAATTAGTGCCCGGGATGCTGATCTTCTTACCTACTTTTAAAGATACCGCTTTCTGTTTATCTTTGTCTTTTACGTAAGTGATAAGTTTATATTTTGGTGGATGTTTTTCTATCATGAAATCATCACAAAATACCTGGAAGCCGAGTGGTACCTTCTGATAATCGGCCCTTGTGAGGTAATAGTCTACAGAGCTGCCTTCATAAACATTGACACCACCTTTTACACCAGTAAGAAGATCTATTACACAACCAACCAGGATCAGGATTATACTGATATGTGTAACCAGGAAACCGATCATCAGTACCTTATTACGCCACCTCTTAACGGTACAACAACCTAAATTTACACATAGCAATACCAGAAGGAACGAAAACCAATAGGAGTGAAATATATCGGTAAACTGAATTGCAGCGAAGAATTTTGCGAGGCCTGCTCCATATCTGCCCACATACTCTTCAGGTGATTTCTGTTGAAGAATGATCGTTCCTATAACACAAGCAACGGCCATTATTACTATAATGATAACAGCAAGTCTGACAGAGCACAAAATCTCCCAGGTTTTGCTATCATTTTTTGATTTTCTTTGTTGCGGTTCTACTGACATACTGCCTTACTACCTTACTTTTTATTCAACAACATCTTTCTCTACTTATAGCAAGGCTTTTAAGTTTTGTAAGAAGTGTTTAAAGATTTATAAAATTAATTTTTGTTATTTTGTTGTTCTAACTGGATTCCGGAGACAAGATAAGAAACTCAACTCTCCTATTCTGCATCTTACCAGCCTTGTTTTTGTTAGATGCTATCGGCCTGTTTGGGCCATAACCCGCTATGTGAATCCTGTTTTTCTCTATATGTCCTTTATTTACAAGGTAATGCAGAACACTTAACGCCCTTCCGGCTGATAAATGATGATTTGATTCCCATAAATACTTTGATTTCACTATAGGATCATTATCCGTATGTCCGTCAACTCTTACACTAGCCGAAGGGTGAGACATAAGATGTTTAGCAATTTTTTCCAGAGCGACTTCACCTTTAGTCTTTAACTTGGCCAGACCGGAATCAAACAAAATCGTCTCCGGAAGCTGAACCATTGGGCCCTCTGCTGTATCTCTAACAACTGCACCACCTCCGATAGAACTGGCAAGTCTCTCCAATTCTGCACGAAGTCTCTCCTTTACATCCTCATCTGACTTTGCACGATCCTCATATACCTTATTAACCTTGTTAGCAGCGTCTAACTCTATCCTCATTTTCTCAAGATCCGTCATCTGATCACGAATCGTAATTGCCTGACGATTGTTAAGCTTTTCCAATTCAGCACAACCCTGTACCAGAATTACTGATAGAGCTAAAATCACGAGTCCAAAACGTCCCATATTTCTTTTCATGTTCTGCTTTCCTTCCACTACTTTCTAACACTGATTCAGCAATAATTGCCAAAATTCAAGAGTCAAATATAACACGAGCTAAAACCCTTTGCAAGCAATTTTTGACCACTTTCAGCTCTTATACGTTTTTTCAGGGTCAAAGATTTTTTCTTCGTTTATTTCTATACTATTTGTCTTGTTATTGTACTTTCTGTAATAACAGGACATATAACCAGCGTGACATGCAGCGACATTCTGTTTAACCTTAATAACTAAGGATTTGCCCTCGCAATCAAAGTAGACCTCCTCTACCAACTGTGTATGGCCTGAAGTTTCACCTTTAATCATTAATCTGTTTTGCGAACGGCGAAATACGTGTACTTTTCCAGTTTCTACCGTCTTTTCCAGGGCATCCTTATTCATAAAACAGAGTGTTAAAACCCTGTTATCAGCTACGTTTACTATTACAGCCGGTATCAGGCCTTTGTCATCAAATTTAACATTGTCTAATAGTTGCATATCAACTCCCAATTAAAGTTTTCTTTCCAGATTTCGATTCAATTTTTTTAATTTCCCTGCAAATACCTGCTGCGGTTTGTTCAGGACTATCTGAGAGAAGAATTGCAGATATTACAGCAACGCCATCGGCACCATTTTTAATTACACTGCTTACATTGCTTTCGTTGATACCACCCAAAGCGATAACAGGAATATTAATCTGCTCCTTTACTCTTCCTATTGCACCAACCCCCAGCGGTTTTATGAAATAATCTTTGTTTACGGTATCAAAAACCGGACTAATGGAGACATAATCGGCCCCACTACTTTTTGCTCTCTCTGCCTCCTCAAGGCTATGCGCCGAGAAGCCAATTATTTTATCCCGTCCAATCATCCTCCGAACTATATCTATTCCCAGAGATTGCCAGCCAAGATGAACTCCATCTGCATCAACTGCAGTTGCAATATCAACCCTATCATTAATTATAAGGTTTGCGTCTTTTCTCTCTGTTATTTCACGAATCTCTTTTGCAAGACTATACAAATCACCGGTACTCAGATCTTTTTCCCTTAATTGTACAGTTCCAACGCCACCTTCAATCGCATGCTCTATTATGCCAGTAAGTTTCTTCCCACAAACCTTCCTGTCAGTTATCAGAACAAGACTCAATCCCCTGGTTGAAGCACTCATAGTTCTCACACCTTGAATTCTGTATTTACTCCAAGCAGTTTTTTGTGCTTTCTCAGTATAGGCCTCGCAACCTCAGAGATATACTCAGTCACTTGCTTAGGAGCTCTGCCAATAAAGTTTTTCGGCTTTAATATATCATTTAACCTGTCTTTAATTATTGCAAAATCCTCATCCTTTTTAACTCGCTCAATAAAATCATTATCCGCACCCTCCTCTTTGACAAGAGTAATAGTCTCCATAGAATATTTACGTATTTTCTCATGGAGATTCTGCCTGTTTCCACCGGCTTTAACAGCCTCCATCAATATGCTTTCGGAGGCTAGAAAAGGCAACTCTTCATTGACGCGTTTTCCTATCACTTTCGGGTAAACAGTTAAATCCCTGACAACACCAAGAACGATGTCAAGCATTGCATCCGTTGCAACAAACATTTCCGGCAGTACAAGCCGCCTGTTTGCTGAATCATCCAGCGTTCTCTCAAACCACTGTACACTGCTAGTAAAATCAGTATTCAGGCCATTACAGATTATGTAACGGGCTAGAGACGCTACTCTTTCAGAACGCATAGGGTTTCGTTTATACGGCATGGCAGAAGAGCCTATCTGCTTCTTCCCAAAGGGCTCTTCAATCTCTTTCAAATTATGCAGCAGCCTTAGATCATTTGTAAACTTGTGTGCAGATTGAGCGATACCGGACATAACATCTGAAATCTGGCTGTCGAGTTTTCGAGTATAGACCTGACCGGCGACAGGAAGGATTTTATCGAATCCCATTTTTTTTGATACCTGCTGATCAAGCTGCTTTACTTTTTTCTCATCTCTGTTGAACAGGGCCATAAAACTATTTTGCGTACCTATAGTACCTTTAGCCCCTCTGAATCTTAAATTTTCTATCCTGTTTTCCAGATCTTCTATATCAATAATAAAATCCTGTAACCAGAGACACGCCCTTTTCCCGACTGTAGTAAGCTGGGCCGGTTGATAGTGAGTATATCCTAACGTAATTAAACCCTTATACTCCCTGGCAAACACAACCAACGCATCTACAATATTAACCAGTTTCTTTAACAGAATATTCATACCGTTTTTCATGAGAATCAAATCAGCATTATCCTGTACAAATGCACTTGTTGCACCCAGGTGAATTATCGGACTTGCGGCTGGACACTGATCTCCAAAAGCGTGAACATGTGCCATCACATCATGTTTCACCCTGATCTCATGCTTTCTTGCTGCATCAAAATCTATGTCGTCCTGGAATTTTTTCATTTCATTAATCTGCTTCTGTGAAATTGCTTTAACCCCAAGAGCTTTTTCTGTTTCCGCCAATGCAATCCAAAGCTTTCTCCACGTGCTATATTTTAATTGATCTGAAAAATTATAGCTCATCTCATCACTTGCATATCGCTCGGCAAGCGGACTTTGATATTTGTCGTATTTCTTACTCGTTGATTTTTTGGTTTTTTTCTTCATCCTATATCCGGTCCCGGTTAAAGTGATATTGACTTGTCAGACACTATTTTAAATTGATAAGAAAAAAGGTGCCATCTTTATACAAAGATGGCACCTCTATAATATGAAACCTTTTTATGCTTTTCAACATCTACTTATTTTAATAATCACTTCTCTTCCTTCTCGGGAGCATCGCTGACAATTGCATTGGTTGTCAACAGTAACCCTGCAATACTTGCCGCATTCTGAAGCGCAGTTCTTACTACCTTTGCCGGATCAATAACGCCTGCCTTAACCAGGTCAGTATACTTTTCTGTGGCGACATTAAAGCCGTTATTCCCGTCCATCTCTTTTACCTTCTGAACAACTAAGATTCCGTTAAGACCCGCATTATCAGAAATCTGTCTAAGCGGAGCTTCAAGTGCTTTACGGATGATGTTTACTCCAACCTTTTCATCTTCATCAAGCCCTGCTTCAACTTTCTTCAAAGCTCTTTCTGACCTTAAAAGTGCAACTCCTCCTCCGGGCAGAATCCCTTCCTGAGCAGCAGCCTTTGTAGCATGCATTGCATCCTCTAATCGGGCCTTCTTCTCCTTCATCTCTGCCTCTGTTGCAGCACCAACACTTATCTTTGCAATTCCACCTGCAAGCTTTGCAAGCCTTCCCTGCAATTTCTCCACATCATAATCTGAAGTAGAATTTTCAATTTCATTTCTTATCTGTTGAACCCTGCCCTGAATCTCCTTCTTCGATCCACTGCCTTCAATAATCATCGTACAGTCCTTATCGATAATTACCTTTTTAGCGCCACCCAGATCTGATAGCTTAAGGCTGTCCAATCCGACTCCCAAGTCCTCAAATATTGCATCCGCACCAGTTACTGCCGCTATATCTCCAAGCATCGCCTTCCGCTTGTCTCCGAAATCAGGTGCTTTCACTACAGCGCATTTCAATGTCCCTCTCATCTTATTAACTACGAGAGTTGTAAGCGCTTCACCCTCCAGATCTTCAGCAATCACCAACAGAGGCTTACCAGATTGTGAAATCTTTTCCAATATAGGCAAAAGGTCTTTTAGTACAGAGATTTTTTTCTCATGAACAAGGATATAAGGATCTACAAGAACGGCCTGCAGCTTCTCTGTATCTGTAATAAAATATGGGGACAGATAGCCCTTGTCAAATTGCATTCCTTCAACAAGCTCCACCGTAGTTTCCAAGCCCTGGCCCTCTTCAACAGCTATTACTCCATCACTACCGGCTCGATCCATCGCATTTGATATCTGCTTTCCAATCTCCGGATCATTATTTGCCGCAATAGTACCCACCTGTTCGATCTCCTTTTTTCCGGAAACCGCAATGCTCATTTTAACGAGCTCTGAGGTTATCGCCTCCACGGCTTTCTCAATTCCTCGTTTAATTCCAACCGGATTAGCCCCGGCAACAAGACTTTTCAGCCCCTCTGAATATATCGCTTCTGACAATACCGTCGCAGTTGTTGTACCGTCGCCGGCAACGTCATTAGTTTTAGACGCGACTTCTTTTACCAGCTGTGCACCTATGTTCTCATACGGATCTTCAAGCTCTATTTCATTTGCAACAGTAACACCATCTTTTGTTATAGTCGGGGAACCAAAGCTTTTTTCAATGATTACATTTCGGCCTTTTGGACCCATCGTTATTTTGACAGCATTTGCCAACTTATTTATTCCATCTTTTATAGCCATACCAGCTTCGTGGCCACACAGTACTTTTTTACCAGCCATTCTGTTCTCCTAACTATTCAATTATTGCAAGAATATCATCTTCAGCCATTAACAGGTACTCTTCACCATCAATATCAATCTCAGTTCCCGCGTAAGATGTAAATACGACTCTGTCTCCTTTTTTAACCTGAAACTTTGCCCTGGTACCACTGTCCAACAATTTTCCATCACCAAGAGCAATTATCTTTCCCTCTTTTGGCTTTTCTTTAGCAGCATCCGGTAACACAATTCCCCCGGCAGTTTTTTCTACCGCATCAAATCTTTTAACTAAAATCTTTTCCCCTAATGGCTTTGTCTTCATTGTTCATTGTCCCCTTTCTAAGGTCTTGATTAACCTAACAGTTTATCTCCAATAGTACTTTTCAAGTGATTGTTCTACCGCGTATTTAATTATCTCTTTGTTTATAGGCTTGGATATAAATGTATACGCATTAGCCTCAATAGCCTCAAACTTTAAATCTTTAGAAGTATCCGCAGATACAAAAATACATGGAATCTGTATCTTCTTTTCCACTTTGATGAATTCAAACGTTTCGAAACCACTAAAATCAGGCATGTG
>JABGRF010000006.1 GCA_018648405.1 Candidatus Scalindua sp. | reverse complement strand
GACGAGACGACAGTTGCTTTATTGAGCGGAATCATAATTTTACTTATTGGAATACTGCCAAGCTTCATAATATTTCTGGCCATCAAATCCTGATAGCCGGAGATAACCCCCTCTTTGGCACCTTCTCTTATGAAAAACCCTAATCTATATGGCGTAAAGACTGTCGTCCTTTTGTTTGTATTCTTTAAAAAGAATTGAGGAATTTTGTTTACACATTTCAAAATATATACTAGAGGGAAAAAAATCTGGGAGAAAAACCTGATACCGGATGATGCAGGATAAAGGAATTTATCGGCATTTCTTTGACAGATATCCTTTGGCATAACCTCAGCAAAAATCAGCATAATTGGTGCTAAAATCAGCGTTGCAGTCAATCCGGAATTAGCGTAAGACATCTTTTCTGATATGATATTTGTAAAGATTGCAGATGCCAGATAGTTGACAATATTATTACCTATTAATATTGTGCAAATCAAGGCTTGCGGATCATTTAATAGTTTCTTAATAATCTTTGCATTTCGATTTCCTCTGTCCACATTGTATTGTAATCTGACACGATTAACACAGTAAACCGCGATCTCAATTCCTGAAAAATACGCAGAGGACAAAAGGAACAATATTAACAGGTAATATTCAATCATTTTCATCCTCGTCTGACTTGCTCTTTACTTTCATTTCCTGCAGTATCGATGTAACGCGCCTTTTTCTGACACCTTCAACAGTAAAAACAAAATCCTCATATTTAACCGAATCCCCCTTTTGGGGAATATGTTCGAGCAAAGCAATAACAAGCCCGCCTATAGTATCAACGCCCATTGGTTCTATTTCCACGCCAAAAGTATCTGACCAGTCACGCAGGCTAAGGTTGCCGGAAATCAGATACTTGTTTTCATCAATTTTATTAATCGTCTCTCTTGGCTTCTCATGTTCATCCTGTATCTCGCCGACAATTTCCTCTATAATGTCTTCAAGCGTAATGAGTCCTGCCGTACCACCATGTTCATCAACTACAATTGCCAGTTGACTGCCTTCACGTCTAAACTGTCGCAATAGACCTTCAATGCTTTTCGGCTCGGGAACAAATTGGACTGGTTTCAGAATATCCTTCAATTGTACATTTGGGTTAAGAAAAATATCCTTTGCATGAACCATGCCTATGATATTGTCCGGCGTCTCTTCGTAAATTGGAAATTTAGTCTCTTTTGTTTCTCGTGCAAGCTCAATAAGTTCTTGTACAGGATCGGCAATGTCGAACAAATTCATGTCTACACGCGGAAGCATTATCTCTTTTATCTGCGCTCTTTTAAAATCCAGAATTCCATGAATCATAGAGCGCTCTTCCTGATCGACAATGCCCTGTTTTTCGCTAAACTCTACAAGCATTTTTAATTCGTCGATCGTAACACATTTTTCGTCACCACCGCCTTTATCAAAAACCCTGCTTATTGAATTAATAATTGAAGTTAAAATAATCCGAAAAGGTAAAAAGAGTTTATCAAAGAGGTAAATAGGCATCGCGGCCCACCTGGAATACTGATCTGGAATTTTTACTGCGATGTTTTTGGGAATTACTTCTCCCATAATAATAATCGT
>JABGRF010000007.1 GCA_018648405.1 Candidatus Scalindua sp. | reverse complement strand
AAAACCCATTCATGTTCTACCAGGTGCCACAGGCAATCACGCTGCTGAGGCAGGGCTTTGGCCGTCTGATCAGGTCAACGACAGACACGGGCGTAGTCGCAATCCTGGATCCTCGCATTAAGAGCAAGTTCTACGGCAAGTACTTTATAAACTCGCTTCCCGACTGCAAAAAAGTTTCTGATATAGAAGATATTAAAAACTTCTTTGAGCGTGATCATAATCATGTAGATTAAAATGCAGGGTTTCTGGCATGAGTAGTGATTTGAGCATAGCAAACCACATCCGCTCAATGCTTTTGTGGTCTGTCTGTTTCACGTATTAGCAAGGGCTGGGTAAGTCAAAAAGATGAAATGGAATGTATTGACTCCAAAATGACATAAAATGCCAGCTTCAATTCGTTCCGTTTTTTGGTACGCATAACCATATACGATACCGGCTATCGTAGAGAGGATCACATATTTAAAACCTCCGGCAAAATGTGCTAAGCCAAACAAGATAGATACTATAATTAAACTTAGGATATTTCCGTACTTATATTTTTGCAGTATTTTAAATAAATTCTTTTGCAGGAACCCTCTGAAGAAGGCTTCTTCACTGACACAAGTGAAAATTAAATTTATAAGAGCCCAAACAAAAAACAGATCAGGGAATTTAAAATCCCAGTGTGTATAACCGAGTATTTGACTTGCACTTGCTAAAGCAATCAACCCCACTAAGAATACGGGAAGTGTAGACCGAAGAACGGAACTCCACTCTTTTAAACTTTTAACAAGAGGAATGCCAATGCTAAGGATAGCTAAACCAACCAAAGTTTTATCCATATTTAAGTACATTGAATATGGAAGGCTTGTTTCAGTTAAAGATACGCTGTCGACTACTTTCCAATTGTTGAATCCAGGAATAAGATGAGCCGCCAACATAACAGACAATATAATCGCTAAAACGCCAGATGCCACACGAATGAAAAGTATTAAATTGATACGATTAACAGTGTGATAAAGTAAACACAATATAACAATCGAAATGATTCCAATAATATCTATTCTATCTGATATGACGCCGCAAACCAGAGAGGCAGCTGTAATGGTACCCCATATTTTGATATCCTGTTTGATCCACAAGCTGAGAATAGAGAGAAGAAGAAGGAAATAACTAATTAAAGATAGGGGATTACTCCACAACAAATCGTAAATCATAGTCATGGTTTATATAACATTAAAGCATTTTTCAAGTGAAATTTATAAAAAAAATGATGTTACTTTGTGCATTAGAAAATGAGTAATTATTCACCGTAGAACTGCACAGAACACAAAGAGTAAAAACTATAATTTTTTTAGAAAATCTCTCGCTTTTGTGTTAGACTGAAGCCCGTTGTACATAACGATCTGAACTTTTTTAAGGCATACCAACTTTAATGAAGAACAATTTTAAGCTTTACGGAATTATAATATTTGTAGTAGCGATTGTGATACTTTCTATAACTATTACAAATTTTCAGAAACAGTCTGCTTTGTTACGAGAGGAAGTATTCGATAAGTGCAAAATGATTGCTCTGGAGCTAAAGCATACGAGGGCGTATCTAGCAGAAACAATGGCAA
>JABGRF010000313.1 GCA_018648405.1 Candidatus Scalindua sp. | reverse complement strand
AGTAGATGCAGCGGCTGATGTCTATCTGGTAATTATAATGGCAGAGATAACACCGTTTCGCTTCAGTAATAGATTTTTCTTTTGAATATCCGGTCTCTACTTCCCTGTTTTTAATCTGCCGGTCACGCATGGGAGTTGTGTCCATAGGCTGGGCAGGAATAAAATCATAATCCCGTTTTCTCCCGGTATCCTTTACCTCACTGATATGGATAGTCTCTTTAAGACCTTTTGTGCCGGATAGCTGCATATGGACTTCACTGGCGACCTTACGTCCATCTGCTACAGCTTCGATAACCGTAGAAGAGCCGTTTCTGAAATCACCGGCTATGGAAAAACTCCTCTTCGGTTCAATACTTTCGGTTTCCGCAACCGTTTCATCTGCTTCCTGTCCAACGGCAAATATGACTGTATCCGCCTCCATTGTAAATCCAGATCCTTCTATTGGTGTTATTGAACGGTCTTCGTTAATAGAGTTGTGAATAAATTCTACACCTGTTACTATTCCTTCATCATTGGATAAAACAGTTACTGCAGACACTAAAGAGATTGTATCAATTCCTTCCGCCTCCATCACTTCAAGTTCATCCGCGCCGACATACATATCCTTTTTCATACGTCGGTAAGCCAGCGTAATTTTTTTAGCTCCCATCCGGTATGACATACGGGTACAGTCCACCGCAGTGAATCCTCCACCGATTACGATGATATTTTCTAACGGTATATCCAGCTCTTCCCTGTTTGCCGCTATCATAAAATCCAGGCCCCAATATACACCCTTGCTTTCAATACCGGGAACAGTGGTCTGTTTGGGATTTGCGCATCCGCCTGCCAGTATAACTGCGTCGAAATCTTTTCCCAGCTTTTCAATCTCCTTGACGCCTTCAATCCGAAAATTGTTCTTGATCGTTACACCCAGATCGGTAATCGATTTTACATCTTCGGCTACCACATCATACGGCAGTCGGAATTGAGGAATGCCGTAACGCAGCATTCCACCGGGCTGATCGAACTGTTCCAGTATAGTTACTTTATAACCCTTTAAGGCCAGATCATTGGCCGCAGTTAAACCGGCCGGCCCTGCTCCGATTACGCAAACCGTCTTGCCGTTAGATTTAATTTCACGATTTACCGGTCCCATTCCATAATCAGCCGCGGCACGTTTAAGGAAACATATTGACACGGGATCGCCAAGTCCATCCCTGCCATGTCTACAGACAGGTTCGCAGGGGCGGTCACAAACACGGCCCAATACTCCGGGCAATATATTTTCCTTCCGATTGATACGGTATGCTGTTTCGTAATCACCAGCTGCAATAGCCTGGATGTAACCGGGAATATCTGTCAAGGCGGGGCACGCAGCGCTGCAGGGGATGTTAACGTCAATCCACTTTCTGTCTAATTTATCTGTTGAGACATACGTCTCATTTCCTATGTTTTCCGTTTCCATTTCACTGATCAATAGTGTGAGAAAACCTACATGCTAATAACAGGTTCAATATACACCTTTTATATAAATAATACAAAATTTTTTCACACTCGGTTGGTCAATTAACAGTAGTCAGTAGTCAATGGTTATTAGTGCTTGGGGAGAAAAGTGACTAAAGTTT
>JABGRF010000257.1 GCA_018648405.1 Candidatus Scalindua sp. | reverse complement strand
TTCCGGCAAGGAACATCATGATTACAATTACGACTAATAGCTCTATGAGTGTGAAGCCCTCTTTTGATTTCAGATTTACTATTTCAGATTTGCGATTTAATGTTGAATGTTGCATAGATTTCATTTTATAAAGATTAAAGTATTTCTAAATTCTTCAATTATTAACTTTGCAATTCCTGACACTATTCAACCTCCCAGGCTGTTCATAAGCTTTATAAGGGGTAGAAAAAGTGCTATCACAATTGTGCCAACTGATATTCCCAGGAATATAACGATAAATGGTTCCAGCAAGCTTGTCAGTGATTCAACAAGACTATCAATGTCGTTGTCATAATTGTCGGCAATCTTGGTGAGCATTTTATCAAGTTCACCTGTTTGTTCTCCTATTTCAACCATATTTACTACCATGGCCTCACATATCTTTGACTCCTTTAGTGGTCTTGCAATACTTTCTCCCTCACGAATGCTGTCGTGTATCTTGTTTACCGCCTTACTCATTGCCACGTTTCCAGTAACATTCCTCACGTTATTCAGAGCTTCCAGGATAGGCACACCACTTGATATCAGTGTTGCAAGAGTCCTCGCAAATTTGGAGACAACAGATTTATTTATAAGTTTGCCGAATACCGGTATTCTGAATTTCAGTCTATCAATGATTAACCTGCATATATCTATTTTTCCGATTAATTTAAATATAATGAAAACGGCAACAGGGATTCCGAAGATAGAATACCAGTAAACAAATAGAAAGTTGCTTACGCTTATCAAAGCTGCTGTCAGCCATGGAAGGGCTACACCCATTTCCTGAAACATCTTTGCAAATCTGGGTATTATGAACATCATGATAGCTGACAGTATTGCACAAGATGCTAAAATAACGGTTGTTGGGTACATCATAGCGCTAATGATTTTTCGCTTTAGTTTCTGCGTTTTTTCTCTATATGTTGCCAGCCTCTCTAATATTGCATCGAGTGTTCCGCTGATCTCTCCAGCATTGATTATGTTTACATAGAGTTTGTCGAAAACTTTAGGATGTTTTGACATTGCAATGGATAAGGTGTCACCACCTTTAATATCCGCTATTATATCACCAACAGCACTCTTTAACAGTCCTCTCCTCATTTGTGTTTCAAGAATAGTTAAGCTTTGTACAATAGGTATGTCGGCATTCTGGAGTGTTGATAGTTGTCTTGTGAATGGATTAATCTGTTTAGCACTTACTCCGCCAATAGTGATTGATGATAGCGATTTTTTACGTTTTTTTGTGGTTGTAGATTCTGTTACTATTTTGTCCTTGAACTGCTTAACTGAAGTAGGATAATATCCCTTGCTGCGTATGGCCTCAATCGCCTCATCATATGACACGGTTTCTACCTCGTCTTTTATTGACGTGCCATTACTGTCATAAGCCTGATATTTAAATATTGGCATAGTTGTAGTATTAACCTATTATAGTTACAAAGTGACTAAAGCTTTAAGTGATCTAAAGTAGTGGGAAAATACCCTTTTAATCTTTAGCTTTAGGCACTTATTTAATTTACACTTGTTTCTCTTGCTACTTCTTCCAGGGTAGTTAGCCCGCTGTATACAGCGTTCAGTCCGCTTTCTAATAATGTACTCATACCGTTGCTTCTGGCTATTTCTCTTATCGTTTCAGTAGAGGATTGTTTAATAATGTGCGAACACATCTCCTCGTCTACTGACATTATCTCAAGGATTGACATTCTGCCTTTGTAGCCCGTACGGTTACAACTACTGCAACCTCTTCCAATATAGAATTGTTTGTCCTGTAAATCTTGATCATGTAAATTAAGTTCATAAAGAATGTCATTGTCTGGAGTGTACTGCTCCTTGCAATCAGGGCATATTTTTTTTACTAATCTCTGGCTGATTATGGCTACCAGTGCAGCGGTTATTAAGTATGGTTTGAGCCCCATATTAATTAATCTTGTTATTGTTGACGGGGCATCATTTGTATGTAACGTGCTTAATACAAGATGTCCTGTCAGTGATGCCTGCACTGCTATTTCCAGCGTTTCCAGATCTCTGATTTCGCCTATCAGTATTATATCAGGATCTTGCCTTAATATGGACCTTAAGCAATTTGAGAATGTTACGTCAATCTCAGGGTTAATCTGGATCTGCATAATGCCGTCAATGTCATACTCAACAGGATCTTCAGTCGTAATAATTTTCAAGCCGGTTACATTGATATGGTTGAGGCAGGCATATAAAGTTGTTGTCTTGCCTGAGCCTGTAGGTCCTGTAACCAGGATAATTCCGTTAGGCTTTTGCATTAGTTGCTTAACTGTCTTTAGATTATCAGGCATCATTCCCAGTCTGGCCAGGTCTAGCGAGACGGAACTCTTGTCAAGGATTCTCATAACAACGCTTTCTCCATGATTAGTAGGTAACGTTGAAATGCGTATGTCGACAGAGTGTCCTTTTATAGTCAGGAAGATGCGGCCGTCTTGCGGTAATCTCCTTTCTGCTATATCCATGTTTGCCATGACTTTAATTCTTGAGATAATGCCATTTGCAAAAAGCACTGGTACCGGTACTTTTTCACGCAGAACTCCATCGATTCTGTATCGGACTCTGAATTCGTTTTCGAATACTTCAAAATGAATATCGCTTGCCTTGACTACGATAGCTTGTAGCAGTATCAGATTGACAAAACTCTTTACCGGTGATTCACCAGACATCTCCTTGAAATGCTCCATTTCAATGATTTCTCTACTCATGGAGTCATTTGTTGCAGATAAGTCATGCTGGAATTTATCCAGTATCTCTTCGACAGATTCATGTCCGCCCGGATAATATTTGTCTATGGCGGTTGCTACATCTTCTCTATCGACTAAGACGGGCTTCACATTATATTTTAAGAGAAACCGGAGGTCATCCATCTGTTGAATGTCTAGTGGGTCCTGTTGCGCTACGGTAATTGTAGAATCTTTGAAGTCAATCGGGACTATTCTATAAAGCTGAGCAATAGAATGTGGGATTTTATCAAGTACATCCTGATTAAGATCTACATTTTCAATATCTATAACTTCCATTCCAAGATAATCACTCAATGCCTCACTAATACAGTTGCTAGTTGTATATTCCAGATCTACCAATACGTCCCCCAATGCCTTGCCATTAACATCCTGTATTTCAAGAGCTTCCTTTATCTGATCTTCACTTATCAGTTTTTTCTCTAATAAGATCTGTCCGAATAATTTTCTTTTATCTTCTTTTGTTGCCATATTTTTTTACGCTTCTAAATTTATGTATAAGAAATTCAAAGTCGGCGGGTAAGAAACCCGCCCTACAAAAAATTATATTTTTACGCGTAGGTCGGGTTTCTTACCCGACATCTCTTATCAGACGGTGTATTAATATTAAAGAAAAGTTTCAGATGGAATCTAACGAAGTGATCCTCATCACTTCTTCAAGTGTTGTGACATGCGCACGTGCTAATCTAAGACCATCTTCAGCCAATGTAGTCATTCCATTAGAATGTGCAATCTTCCTCAGTTCGTTCGTTGGCATCTTGTTAAATATTGCGTCTCTTAATTCTGTATTCATACTCATGAACTCAAAGATAGGTTTTCTACCACGATAACCTGTTTTGTTACAATAATCACATCCTGTACCATGGCAGAACTCCATGTTTTCAAGATCAATACTATCTACATTCAGCGACTCTAAAACATCCTTTTCGACTTTGTATGGAACCTTGCATTTTGGACATATTACTCTCACCAGACGTTGTGCCAGAATTGCCTGGATTGATGATGATATAAGAAACGGTTTGATACCCATATCAACGAGTCTTGTTATAGCTGAAGGTGCGTCATTTGTATGAAGGGTACTCATGACCAGGTGTCCGGTTAATGCAGATGTGACAGCTATCTCCGCTGTTTCTACATCGCGAATCTCTCCTATTACAATTATATTTGGATCCTGTCTAAGTACGGCACGGAGTATACTTGGAAATGTCAATCCAATCCTCTCGTTTACCTGACATTGATTAATTCCTGATAGATTATATTCTATCGGGTCTTCTACGGTTATGATTTTTTTTTCTGAGCGATCTACTTCATTCAAGGATGCATAAAGAGTTGTAGACTTACCACTGCCGGTAGGGCCGGTAACCAGAAATATGCCATTCGGTTTTTTTAATATGCTCTTAAAGTTATTATAATCATGCTCCGAAAAACCCATATTTTTCAATTGTATAAGAACTGTAGATTTTTCCAATATTCGCATTACAATACTTTCTCCGCAGGTAGTTGGTATTGTACTTACCCTGATATCTATAGGTGTTTCACCGACTTCTGAGCTTATGCGTCCGTCCTGTGGTTTTCTTTTTTCTGTAATATCAATATTGGAGAGTATCTTTATTCTGGAAATCAGCGCATCATGTATGCGTCTTGTAATTGAATGTACTTCCTGGCATACGCCGTCAATTCTGTACCTTATGCGGGTTTTATTTGGAAGTGGTTCAATGTGAATATCACTGGCTCTTGTTTTAACAGCTTCGTCAATTATAAATGTAACAAGCTTGACAATTGGTGCTTCAGCCTCTTCCTCAACACCATATGTGTCGTCCAAAGATTTATCAGCACCGGCAAGTATTGATTTGAAGCCATCCAGATATCCATCAAAAGAGACTGCTCTCTCTTTGTCATAATATTTTTTTATTGCGTGTTCAATGTTGTTCTTCGTTGCTAACACACATTCAACATTAATATTCAATGTGAAGCGCAGGTCTTCTAGCGTACTGATATCGAGCGGGTCACTTATGGCAATGATGAGTAATTCGTCTTTTTTTGTTACGGGTATAATATTGTGTTTTTTTGCGATGTTTTTTGGGACGGAGTTTATCACGTCTTCTGGGATGGGAACTGCCATAGGATTGACGACTTGAAAATCAAATTGTTCTGCCAGGCTGCTTATTATGTCTTCATGGTCAGCGTAGCCCATCTCCGTCAATGCTTCCCCCAGCCTGATTGATTGCCTCTTCTGGTGTTCCAGGGCTTTGTCCAGCTGGTCTTCAGAGATAATCCCCTTCTCTTTCAGCATTTGTCCCAGAGATGTATATGAAGTCTTCATTTGATTTACATGGAAGAATTAATGATCTTGAAACAATGATATTTGCCAGATACTTCGTTTAATGGTTATCTTTACTTATTCATAGGAATCTAAAAGTTAACTGACATTTAGTGTTACTGTCACGTCGCATATTATTATTTTTTCTTACTCTTTTTACTCCTTTTCTTTTTTTCATTCCTTGTAGGACGTCTCCTTTTTTTGCGTCCTGCCTCAATATCTGCAATAGAAAATGATAGTATTGCGGGTGTAACATATGCTGTCGAGATGAGGAGCTTTTTTAAAAAGCTCCTCCGCTTTTTGTCAAACCCCTTTAATAATTCATCTTGATCTGTCGAATTAGATTGGGCATTTATGTCAGAGTTATAAAGGGCTTCTTTTGGTTTTTTCATCTTTTTCTCTCCTGGTTAATATTTACAAATTTATAGCTTGTTAATGAGATGAAGAATATGGTTTTGGTTTTTAAAAGAAGTAGTTCGAGGCCGGTGTACAATTTTGGTACATAATGAATCTCGCTATGAGTTTGTTTCCTCATTCTCTTTTAATTCGTGAAATTGCCTCAATTCCTCTTCCAAATCAGCCTTGCTGATGGCTCCGTATAGAACCAGTATCTCTCCAAGCAGATTACGTTTTTCTTTTTGCAATATGAGAAGCGTTTCAATATTTTCCTTGTTTATAAATCCCAATTCAATAGCGATCTCTCCAAAAAGGCCACCTCTCTCTCTCTGGTTATCAAGGATCGTACTCAATTGCTTATTGCTCAGGAAATTCTCTCGTACCGCAAGTACACCAAGCGTTATGTGTTTCTCTTCTTGAAACTTTAGAGCGTCCTCCAGTTCGCTCTCATCAATCATGTTTTTCTTGATTAGATACTCACCGAATCTCAATTACGTCTCCTTGTTATTATACAATATATTTTTATTTCTAACACCACAACCAATCCTGACTTTAATCTATCTCATGAAAATGTAATATTCAAGTAAAATAGCTTAATTCTCGTTGTTATTATTATTGCCACTATTTCTACTGCTTTACGGACATGCACCTACTGAATCTCCATGTCCCAGGTGTCCTGATAAGGCGGAAGCACTTATTACCATGGTTTTTTCGCCATTTGTACCCGGTTTGTGGCAGATGGTTATGTCACCAGGGTCAGCAGAGCTTCCATCGTCATCAGTTCCTGATTGAGCCTTGCCATGGTGAGCCTGATTTTGGGATGGATGATCGTGCATATGTCTCTCTCCCTTTTCATGGGTGTGGTAGTGTGAATGCGGTGCCATATTTCCTGTCGTCTTAGACGTTGTACCACCGGTTTTTAATGTAGAGATATCACCTGTCTCACGGTCTGTTACCACTACAATTCCGGTAGTAAGTGATACAACCGTCTGGTAGCCGATTTCAGAACCATTACTATTGGTAGCCACGGTAAAGTGTGTACCCCTAACCCCTACGATTGCACTTGGCGTAACAACTTCGAATTTTGAACCCGTCGTAACCTGAACATCTATAGTCCCATTGTCCTGTACCCTTACGATGCTGTACAGGGTGCCATCAGCAAGTCGGACAGATTGTACCAGAAAGCAACCATAGCTGCCTCCGGAATTGTTTTTTATCTCTACTGTGCTTCCGTCGTCGAACGTCATCTTCTCACCTTGGCTGCTGATTGTCCTCTGAGCAGTGGTCCCATCCGGCGGTAGCTCCTGTCCGCTAACCGTTACCGAACCAATACTCATAATTTCTGTAGAGCCTGTGGAAAAAGCGGTTGTTGAGTTTTTTGCGCCTCTGTGTCGAGGGCATCCGAGAGCAAGTTCATTACTATCATATGAGCCCTTTCGTGCCACGTAGTATGGATCATAACTTGCAAAGCTGCCGGTACTGGTAGTATCATTATCTTCCGGGCAGATGAATGTTGATTTATCACGTATATAGCTAGCAAGTTCTGTAGAAAGAGGGTATATATCATCACCATTGTCAGGATAGCCATCCTCTGGAAAGGTCATGTAGTCGTTATAATACATTTGTAGTCCCTGTGATATACTCCTCAAGTTACTTATGCACGTTGTCTGGTTATTTGCCCCTTTTATCTTGCTAACGGCTACCGTTGATATGCCAGCTATTATGCCGATTATACCAATCGTGACAAGAAGTTCAATTAGTGTGAATCCTCTGTTTTTGTTATTGTAACTCAGTTTCCACATGGCAGATTCTCAAATATTACGATGATCCTTTTGATGAGCTTTTGTTACTATTTGCATATTTATATTAATCATTTTATGTTGTTGTACCGGACTTAGCAATACTAATGTAGTGTTTAATTATCAGATATATTTGCTTTCCGTTTAGGTGTCTGTCATTTTTTCATTGTTTTTCATGAATTCAACAAATGCAGTAGCCAGTTTCGGGTCGAACTGAGTTCCCGCTCCCTTTTCAATCTCTTTAAAGGCTACTTCATTTGGGAGGCCTTTTCTATAAACCCTGCTGCTCGTCATTGCATCGTACGTATCGGCAATTGATATGATCCTGGCAACAAGATGTATTTCGTCACCTTTTAAACCGTCCGGATATCCCTTGCCGTCATAACGCTCATGGTGACTGCGTACTCCAGGCATCAAGGCACGCAGGCGCGACATTGGCTCTAGGATTTTGCTGCCTTTGACAACGTGTGATTTGATGATCAGGAATTCTTCATCAGTTAATTTGTCAGGTTTGTTTAATACACTTTCTCCTATTCCTATTTTGCCTATGTCGTGAATGGTAGCAGAGAGTTCAAGGAATTCCAGTTCACCTTCTGAGAGTCCTAACACCTTTCCTATTCCAACGCTGAACTCTGCCACTCTACGGGAGTGTCCGTGTGTATATGCATCTCTCGCATCGAGTGCTGCAGCAATCGATTTAATATAATCCAGGAAAATGTTGTGGATATCTGAATATAGTCTATGGTTCTCTATGGCTATTCCTACCTGGTGAGAAAATGATGAAACCATTCTCAGCTCTTCAGCCGTAAACTCTGCAAAGGGAGAGATTTTTGAGGTTTGTTTGTTATAGAGATAAAGTATTCCAATTGTTTGTTTTTTTACAATTAGAGGTACTGCCAGAAAGGAGCGCAGACTGTTATTATTATTTACATGATGTGATAATTCGGGATGTTTTGATACATTCTCAACCCAGACTGGCTTTGCTTCAGACTGTATCCATTTGTTTACAGAACCGGATATTTTCTGTGAATCTTCCTTAATCTCTTCAAGTCCTGTGAAGGCCGTATGTATGTAACTGCTTGTATCATCCTCCAGGGAATACAGGGCAGTCGCTTCGCAGTGGGTTATTCTCATTATCGGTTCCAGCAACTCCTCCGGTGGTCTTGAAGGGATTGCGAGCGCAGATGTTATTTCAATGTCTTCCTTAAATGATTTTAGAGAATATTGATCTGATTCGGATTTGGAAGTTGTAATCTCACCTACCTCAAGAAGCAGGTCTAACTGTAGATCTCTCATGGCCGACTCTCCACTGACAGAACTCAGGTTCACTGCCAGGCAGGTCCCCACAAGCATGAGAAACAAGGTAGCGAATGGAATCATGTCTATCATTATATTTAATTTTTGAAATAGTATCAGTCCTGTAAATACAATAATTATCGAAAACACGAAAAAGACAAGAAAGCCACCGGCAAGCAACAAATACGTACTACCCCTAACATGTATTCTGAAGATTAACATACTAAAGATTATGGACAGTGCCGTTACAATTGAGATTGTATAAAAAGGTCCGGGGATAGAGATAAGTTTGTTTGTCAAGAAATTGTAAAGAAGATTTGCCTGAATGAGTATGCCAAATTTACGACCGAAAGGCGTAACATGGACATCCTGCTCAGATCCCGGAGTAGCCACTCCTATAAAAACAATTTTGTCTTTGAATTGATCTGCAGGTATTCTGTTTTCATTCTGTGGAGATACATCATAAAAAGAGTATAAGGTTATGGGCTTTTCCTGACCAAGCTTTTCAATCCACTTAATATTTGTTCCTTGATAGATATTTACCTGTTTTTCAAAATCAATATAATTGATGGGTATACAACTCCTTGAGTTAAGGGGTATATGCAAGTTTCCAACTTTAAATGATTTTCCAGGGTTTAATTCCATTTTCTGATCAATACCCATATGCTCCAGGAAAACAGCAAGAGAAAGAGGCACAAACCTTTCATTGCTATCAGTACCAGCTATCTGAACGGGTGTACTCCGCGCTACACCGTCACTGTCATAGAAAACGTTTAGATGGCCTATCCCTTTTGCAGAATCTGAGATTATGTCAATGTTTTTGCTTAATCTTCCTTTATAAATTCCATCTGCCTGTCTTGACCTCATAAGATTGGCGGTAGGGCTCCAGACAGGAAATATAATAGTTCCGGCATCACTGGCGGCTTCTGATAATGC
>JABGRF010000296.1 GCA_018648405.1 Candidatus Scalindua sp. | reverse complement strand
ATCCAGATTGCGAAGAATCATATCGTGTACAAGAAAAATAGAACTTTCACCTTCAAGCTTTGCGTAAATCATTTCATCCAGACTGTGACCCAAAAGGAGAGTTTGTACATTGTCTGTAGTACCTATACTGATAGTAAACACCGGTTTATCCAGACCGTAATTAATAATATCTTCTTTGCTATCAGAGACAAAATCTTCTTTTGCAATCTCCAGGTTTTTCAATTCATCAAGAATCTCTTTAATTCTTTCAGTGTCGGCACGATCTGAAAGTGGTTGTGTTATCCACCAGAGCTGCTCAGCTTTAGAGCACACCACTGGTTCACTTTCTTCTCTCTCAAGCCTTACTCTCTCTACAGAATGTTTATCATATTCAAATGCCCATTTGTTTCTTAAATCATTAATTTCTTTACTTACTTTTTCCAGAAATTTAACGCCAACAACAAAAACATCCTTGTCGTCACCTGTAGTTATATACGCAGTGTCTTCTCCAGCAGCCAGCCTGTCTCCGATATTAACGGTATACTTGGTAATATTACCGGCAGTTCCACCAACCATTGAACCCTTTTTAAGCCATAGGCTGACAACAAGAGTCGGTGTTTCCAGACCGTATTCTTTCAAGTTGAAGTTTGCTGTTTCACTTTCTTTAATGGTACCGACTTTTCTCAGAAATTCAAATTGAGCAAGAATTTCTTCCACCTCCGCTCTGTCCGCTCTAAGCTGCAGAGGCTCTACCATCCTCCATCTCTGATTATCAGTACTTTCAAGGACGATATTAACACCATCTCTTTTCATTTCAATCTTATCAATCTGGCCTGGCTTGTAATCCGGCAATACCATCTGCTGTCTCTGCATCCATACATCTGTCCTGTACTGTTTCTTGTCATACAGGAATATGTATGCTGCACCAATGCCTGCAACTATTAAAAGTATTATTGTTGTTCTAAATTTCATAGTTATATAGAGTCTCCGTTTATTATCTTCTTCTTCTCCACCAGACGAAGCCGCCAATTATTATTCCGATAGAAGGTAACCCTGCAATCGATAGCCAGAATACTACGGCTAACTGCCCAGGCCTTACCATAGCTCTCCTGACGTCAGGAGCCTTAGCTGATATCCCTAGCTCCTTTTCCCTCCGAGCCAGCCAGCTTATAGCATTTAAGACAAGATCCTGGTTACCAGGTTTATCAGAAAATGTATTTGCGGCAAAATCAGTATCACCAAAAACAACGATACGCGGTCCCTTTTTCCCTATATTAGCAAAAGCCTGCGTAGCATGTGGAGGTGCAGTAGGGTTTGGTTCCGCCTCTCTCAACTCCGATGCCACAGCCATTATTATCGGAGAGCAGATGTCTGAATCTTCATCATATTTCGGCCTTTTCTTACCTACTATCTCAGTTTCACCCCAACTTTGATCAGGTGCCTGTACAATTCCTGTAGCAGAGAATGCCATTGTATCGCTCATTGGAACAAGACTAAGTGCGCTTGAACCATAAAAAACTGATGTCAACTTTTTCATATCATTTGTTATCTCATGGTCCAGGTACTTCTTGTCGCTTATATAGACCTCAACAACCGTCTGCATACCAAAAAGTGGCATATTTACCTTGTTGTAGACCACCGCATCATCCCTGGCAACTACTCCGTACTCTCCAAGCAACGCATTTAGTCCGGATGATTTGTTCGTACCTACTGCAGGTTCAAGCATAACCATTAGCTTGCCGTCTTTAAGCTCACCTTTATCGTTTATCAGCCTTGCTGATGTTCCCACATAGTCACGAATATAGTTTGTTTCTTGTGTTGAGAATCTTTTTGTTGGGCCTGCGATAAAGAGTATATCGCAATTTTCAGGAACTCTCTTCTGTTGTAATAAGTCGAGAGGCAGCACATTGTAATTAGCACGTTTGATAGCGCTTGCCAACTTTCCTAATCCAGCACGTTCAAAATCCCCGTAGTCTCTCTCTCCATGCCCTTTTGTAAAGTAAACATTTGTCTGCTTTCCTCGTGTTACGTTTACGATTGCTGATGTAAAGATCTCTTCGCCCTTAAACTTAAAAGGAAATTCATTTTCGATTACATCTTTTAGCAGTACGTGTTTACTATTATCTCCACAAGCAAAGATTATTGATCCCAACTCTACTTGCTTCTTATCCATTTTAAGCTTCTCTGCCAACTCTGTTATCTTCGTACCATCAAGCAGAGGGTTCAAGAAAGTAACCGTTATCTTGTCAGATACATACTTATACTCTTCGAGGATATCTACGATCTGTCCGTAAAAACGATAGTCCTGACGTTTTACCAGAAGCGAGGTGACAAAAATTGGTTCATCTAGATTTTTCAGAATCTTTTTTGTTTTAGAACTTAATGAGTACTTTCCTGAAGCAGTCATGTCACAACGGTAATAATGCCTGTCGTTTATGTAGCTAACAAAGACAAAGATAGCGACAGCGATAAGTATCATAAAAATTACATTAGCCCCGATCAGGGTTTTCTGTTTTTTTATATTTTTTGGAGCCTCTGGTGTTGTTACTTCTTTATTATTCAATGACTTTCCTACCTCCATTTTCTACTCTCAACATTTCGTACCGTTATAAACAAAAGTAATGCCGTAAAACTCAGATAGTAAATTACATCCCTGGTATCCACAATGCCTTTTGTAAAAGATGCCCAATGGTCATAAGTTCCAATATACCTTAAAGCTTCATAAAACCAGCCATCACCGTACTCACTTAAATAACCGATTACCCAAAGAATTATTAATGAAACTATTCCGATTACAGCAGCAACAACCTGGTTCTTTGTTAACGATGACACTAGCAAGCCAACAGACACAAATAACCCACCCATGAGCATCAGCCCTATATAACTGGAAAAAATTGGCCCGAAATCTGGATTCCCAAAAATAGTCAAAAATATTACATAAACCCATGTAGGAAGTATCATCACAGCATACAGGCTTAAGGCCGCAAGAAACTTACCAAACACTACATCAAAGTCTGTTACCGGGGAAGTCATGAGAGTCTCCATAGTCCCGGACTTTGTCTCATCTGAAAAGAGTTTCATAGTAATTACCGGTGTAAGTAGCAGGAGAAAAAACTGGGTTGAATCCAGGCTACCCTTAAGAGATGCCTCCTGATGAATTTGCAAATTACCAGCAAAGAAGAAACCTGCTGCAATAAGGAACACAGAAATCACAACATACGCAATCGGTGAATAGAAGTAGGACATGATTTCTCGTTGAAATATAGTATTTACGTTACGCATTGGCTGTCTCTTCCTCCGTTTCCTTAGTGGTAACTTGGTGAAAGATTTCCTCTAAGGTTATGGTCTGTTTCTTCATTTCTCGTAGTATGTAATTATCTTTTACAATGCAATTAAAAACATCTTCCCTTATATCTTTATCACCATTTCCATTAATATAAAACTCATTTGCATCGTCCTTTTTTCTATAAGTTACAGATTCGACTGTATCAATGCCGGACAAGCTGCTTTTAATCTTTTCTCCATCTCCCTTTACCTCTAAAACAAGGTTTGAACCTGTTTTCAGCTGTTTCATGAGATTTCCAGGTGTATCCATTGCAACTATCTTACCCTTATTGATTATCATAACTCTATCACAGACCATTTCAACTTCAGGCAGTATATGTGTTGATAGCAAAACAGTATGTTTCTGTCCCAGACCTTTAATAACCCCTCTGATCTGTCTTATCTGATTAGGATCAAGTCCAATGGTAGGTTCGTCGAGGATCAAAATTTTTGGATCATGGATTAAGGTATCTGCAAGGCCAACTCTCTGTTTGTACCCTTTAGACAATGTACCAATGATCTGCTTCTGTACATCTGTTATCCCAGTCATTTCGAGACAATATTCTATCTTTTTTCTTCTTTCTCTTCTGGGTATATTTTTAAGCTTGGCGCGAAACATCAGATATTCATACGCTCTCATGTCCAGATAAAGAGGAACATTTTCAGGTAGATATCCAATCTGCTGACGTACGTTTAGCGAATCAGTAAATACGTCATAACCGGCTACAGTTGCAGAACCGGCAGTCGCAGGCATAAAGCAGGTTAATATTCTCATGGTAGTCGTCTTACCTGCCCCATTTGGGCCAAGCAAACCGACTATTTCATTCTCTTTTACATGGAATGAAATATCGTCTACTGCATTCATATTTACATACCGCTTCGTCAAATTTTTTACTTTTATCATGTGGGAATTCTCCAGACAATACTTTAAATTTACAAGCTTTTTACTCTTAACAATACTTTAAGAAATTAAGTTCCCTTAATCTTCTTCTGTTTCAACATCCCCAGTAATGTCAAGATCACCGCTTGCAAGTTCGTCAAATGCAGCCTTAACGGGATCACTCGAATCCGTCTCAGTAAGAGTCGGTGCACCATCCATCAGTTCTCTAGCTCTTCTGATTAAGATGGTAGTCAGGTGGAAGGTTCCATATTCTTCTGCAGGTTTATCTAAGTTATCGGTCATGTCGTTGAAATGTTATGAATTAATTAAAACTACTATTTTTACCATGTTTTTTGCTTTCGTCAAGAGAAAACTTCACACATTTTACTCTAAACCATTTCCAGATTGCTTTTACTCATTTATGTACTTATAACTTGACTTTGAGGTTTCACAGAAGTATTTTATTGTTTATTAATAAAAAGCAGAAAGCTGGCTTTTTAATAGTCAAGCCAGTTTCTTTAACGATAAAGTATTATATGTGTAGTGGCTGATGAGATAGTAATGCCAGAATAATTGAATCTAAAATGGAGAGGTTGATATGGGTTTAGCTGGTTCGGCGTACAAAGATGTTGGAAAAGAGTTTCCGAAAGGTACTATATTGTTTAAAGAGGGTGATGAAGGCAAGGAAATGTACCTGATCAATTCAGGGGAAGTCAGGCTGAGTAGAAAAACTTCACATGGCGATGTAGTTTTGGCCAGATTAGGCTTCGGTGAATTCTTTGGAGAAATGTCCGTAATTACAAACCAACCAAGGACCATATCGGCTGAAACTGTAACTGATTGTCGACTGAATGTCATAACTAAGGATATTTTAGAAACATTAGTTGCCGGCAAGCCGTTAGTCGCGTTGAGTATCCTAAAGAAGCTGATGTTCAGGCTGGAAGACGCATACGACCACATTGAAGATCTTTATGTTAAACACATAAAACTGGATAAGGAAAAGTAGCCTATCTCAAAAATGGAGATCAATGAAGACTTTGTGCCAGTAACGAAGAAATGTGTTGAAATTGAAGAGCTTGATGATGGCTGCATACTTTATGATACAGAGAAAGATGATGTACACAGCTTAAATAGCACCGCAGCTTCTGTCTGGATATGTTGTGATGGAAAGCATTCAATAAGGGAAATAGTAAACGTTGTAGAAAAATGTTTCAAATCCAAAAGCAAGCCTGTTCTGAAAGACATAGTAAAAATAATCAGGGACTTCTCCAAAAAAAAACTTTTAACACCTTAAGCCTTGTACCATCCCGGTATAAGGCCTTTTTATTGCATACAGATTGTTATGTATCTATTACATTACAAGCTCCAATCATATCGGTTTTCTATACAGACAGGAAACAGAAAACTGCTGGACCTATGTTCTCATCTCTATCCAAACTCCAGGTCTAAGCACCACAGGTCAGATCATATTGTTTATTCACTGAAGACGATGAATACTAACGCCACCGGTACAGTTTATGAGATCCTTGTAGACGGCAGAAAGAAGCATCAAACTAATACTAAATCAGAACTGTTTTCTACTCTCGAATGGATAATTACATGCGATGCGTTATCTAATCTCCATGAGTTCTTCCAATTACACGCGGGAGCTGTCATAAAGGAAGGAAAGATTATACTTCTACCTGCCAACCATGGTCAGGGAAAGACCACGCTAACACTAAATCTTACCAGAAACAATTATCAATGCCTCTCTGATGATATTGTCTTGATAGAACCTGAGACAACCAGGATTATTCCGTTCCCGCGAAGTTTTCTAATTAAAGACAAATCAATCAAGGAGCTGACGAAATCCAATTTAATTGATAGAAAGCACGGGTACTATTGTAAATCAGAAGACATCTTATACTATAATCCCTGTTCCACGAATAAGCTGCCTGTTAGAAATGCAAAACCGTATACCATAATCGAATTAAAACACAGCCGTCGTTTCAAAAATGAGCTGAGGCCTGTCAACAAATCTGAAATGTGTATCAAGCTCTTGAAGCAGTCGTTTAACATCCACAACTACAAGCGGAATGGAGTCACTATACTGACAAAGCTGGTCAGGAACAGTAAGTGCTATTCTCTAAAGACAAACAATATATCAGATGCCGTTCATCTGGTTTCTCAAATATGAACGAATCGACTATTAAAAGATATATTGCCAGACTCCTGAACCTTAAGAGAGGGGAAGAAGGTGTTGATGAAATATGGAATACATTAGAATCAATCGGATGGAATGATATTATCAATATAGCCCAGGAGCATAATGTAATAACATTTTTGTTTTATAAATTAAAACATCTTGAGCTGGAAGAGAAACTAAAACCTGAAGTCCACCGTGTTATGTCACTCAAGTATCAAGAAGGAGTGGCAAGGAATGTTATTACCAGGCATGTGCTAAAGGATATAATTCTCTCATTGAATCGATGCAACATAAAAGCCATCATACTAAAAGGCGCAATAAATTTTTGTGAGAACATATATGAAAACTGGAATTTAAGGTCAATGGAAGATCTGGACATCCTCATTAAGGAAGAGGATTTTCCCGCCGCAAGGAAGTGCATGCAGAGTGCAGGTCTGCATTATATAAAAGGCCGTATCCCTCGCGACCTCAGCGAAGATTTTGAAAGCAGAAATATCGCTATAGATATGCACTATCTACCGGTTCCAGAAAAACACATCCACCTGTTTGATATGGAATCGTTCTGGTCAAACACAATGTGCGTTGAAATGGATGGACTTAAAATACATATTCCCAGCCCGACTGATCAAATCTACCATAAGTTCATTCACGACGTAATCCGACACCAGGAATTAGTAGATTTTCAGATCCAGAATTTGTGTGACTTTGTAATGATCTCCCGATATTACAAGGAAAAGGTAGACTGGAAGGAGATATTGTGCAGAGTCAGGAGAAATGATATTGAATCTTTATTTAAGTTTCACTGCTGGCAGATAAAGAAGAATCTCGGAACAGAGCTACCGCAAGCAATAAACAACCTGTCTGATGATATCACTAAGAACTACGAAAAATGGCACAGTCAACTCAGCGAATGCCCTGAATGGCTTGAATCTGCAAGTGAACGTCTAATGGCAATTCTGATCAAGGAAGGCAATGTTCTTGCTCACCTCAAGAACTCATTTAATATACTGGTGAAAGAATCAGCGCTGAATGAATCGGGAGAACTTCTGCTAGCGGTATACCACGTAAAGGAATGTAAAATCCTGTTACCATTTATCCGCACAATACACCTATTCAGAATCCTCTCCCTGCACATCCTGATTATTGTCTATCTCACCAAACGACGTTTGAGCACTCACAAATAAATCGGATATCTAAAATGAAAGAATTATTTATGTCACTTTTCAGTGTTCATGTTGTCTCTGGATCAATGAATTGCGATCTCAATTTATCCACTTCGTCCTGACCCAACCATTGCGACGTTTCATTAAGGACTGATTTTTTATACATATTGAGATAAACCTCAATATATTTCTCCAGATCATCCTTTGTCAACTTTTTCATTTTGACAATAATTTCACCCAGAAGCATATTCTTATCTCGTTTTTGTATGACCAATGCTTCCTGAAGAACATCTTCTGTAATATGTTTTTCCTTAACTAAATACTCACCAATCTTCATGAAATATTCCTTTTTTTAACTTAGTATTACCAAAAGTTTTCATGCCTCTCACACCTTCTGTTACACTGACTAACCGAACTTATCTTCTTTGAACTTTCCTTGAATCTCCTCCACTTCTTTACGACTGTTGATTATAGCATCAACACAATCTATATCCAGTTTTTCTCCAGCCATTTTTTTGAGCATTGCAAATGCCTCGTCATTACTCCATGCTTTTTTATAAGAGCGGTCACTTGTCAATGCATCAAAAACATCTGCCACAGCAACGATACGTGACTCTAATGGGATCTGTACTCCTTTCCTACCTTCCGGATAACCGGAACCGTTTATCGCTTCATGATGATATTCGGCAATATTACGTAATACACTGACGTAGTCAAAATGGTCAAGGCCAAAATTACTGATCAGATCATCAATGATTTCACGCCCCCTGCGCGCATGCGTACGCATTGTTTCTGTCTCCTCCCGGGTAAGTTTGCCTGGCTTCAGTAAAATACTGTCAGGGATACCTACTTTACCAATATCGTGCAGCGTCGAAAAAGAGAGGATGTGCTCAATATAAGCGTCATCCAGATTATATTTACATGCCAGACGCACAGCGATTATTCTGGAATAACGGGACATACGATCCAGGTGGCAGCCTGTCTCAGTGTCGCGTACATGGGTAATGTGTTCTGTTGTCTTAACTGCCGCAGTCAATGCATTCACTGCCTCCATCTCGTTGATCACAAGAAGAGAAACCATATGACCGATAATGTCCAATTCATGGAGTACTTCATCAGCAAAAACGTCAGCCTTATGAGAATTAAAAAATATAAAACCGGAGAACACACCATTATCAAAAAACGGCATGGTGTAACTGGCCGCATAACCCTCACGCCCGATACGTTTAAAATGACCGGATTCGTTATTTTCAAATGTAACCATATTATTGATCACACGTGGACGCCCCTTAGCGAGTACCTCCTTCAATGAAGGAAGATCCTCAAGGTGCGCTTCACAATGCTGCCATGGAGATGGGTGGTCACTGCTATCAACATAAGACTTGAGCAAGTTGGTTGCCGGATCATAAATGGTAACAGCAATCCGCACCATGAACGGGAAAAACTGTTCGATCGCTTTATGCGTACATACCAGCTTCTCCTTTAAAGTCAGATTTTTATTAAGTGAATCCAGAATGTCTTTATGTGCAAAACTGGTATTCGTCATAATCTAGAAACAACCTCCCTGTTAGAACTATGTTGACTTAAAGCAGGTACTTATTTTAGACACAAATAAAGCCTCTTCCTAAAATTTATGTATACCTTTTTTGATATTATCGTCATATTAACAAAAAACTTTAGTAAATATATGGCATATCTAAAGGATGTTTACAGCATCTTAGCGCAATTATCTGCACCCCCTGCCTGCCGAATTGACATGGACATACAGGGTTCCCTCAACTCCTTAATCACAATCCTTTTCTTTAACTTACTGCCTCTTACCTTTTCACTCTATTTTTTATCTGCTCACGGTGTTTTTGGGCTTGCAATAGAGCCTCACATTCTTATAATACTCTCAATAAAAGACGCTATAACTTCAAGTCCCAAATGGCAAAACACATTGCCAGAAGTAAAAAACAAAATACTATGATTTTATCATAGTTTTATATACTGTAATTTTGTTTGTCAGATTCCTGCTAAAAG
>JABGRF010000303.1 GCA_018648405.1 Candidatus Scalindua sp. | reverse complement strand
GCTTTCCATGGAAATGGATCTGAACAAGATGGCCGAAGAGTTTTCCGGGATGTTTCCAGTGAATGTTAACATGGATGGCAAAGGAGTTGTTGATTTAGATCTAAACGGAAAACTCTCTGCACGGGAAAATGAGAATCTATACGAGCAGATGAATTTCGATGGCAACATGTCTATGGATAAAATTAATTACGATGCATACGAAATAAAAGATTTTAAGGCAGGTCTTGCCCTGGATGATGGGTTTTTCACAACAAAAGATTTTTCATTCGTGCTGAATGATGGTCCGTGTACGGTGTTGGCAAGTGCAGACCTTAAGGAAGAAAAACCTCCTCTGGTTTTCGATATGAAATTATCTGATGCAAATATTAACCAGAATATGGATATACTGGCATATATCGTCCCTCTCCTTGCCGCACCGGAAGGTAAGCTATCGGGTAAGCTCAATATGCAGCTCAAAGCAAATGGTAATGGGCTGGACTGGCAGGATGATTTGAGTAAGACTCTTAGTGGTAAAGGTGAGATTGAGATCAAAGATGGTTACATAAAGGGCGGCAAGGTAACATCCAAAATTCTCAAGGCTGTAGGGGGGAGAGGGGAATACGAATTTGAACAAATTACAACCAGATTTATTATTGAAGACAGCAAGATAATAAACGACGATATCAGCGTTAACGGCAAGGAATTTGACATTGGTTTATCAGGGTGGACCTCATTTGACGGAAGAATAGAGTATTCCGCAGACGCCGAGGCTCTGGGCAGCCAGTTAGGCGGAGATGCCAGAAAAATACTAGGAGCCTTAAGTGAGGGTTCAAAGTTGCCAATAGTAGTCACAGGCACAATAGACAAGCCCAGGCTCTCTTTTAAATGGCCAAAGCCTCAAGAAATTGGTAATATTCTGCAAGGAATATTAGGAGGTTCCGGAGACTCAAAACCTCAAACCGAAAGCTCAGATTCTTCGCAAAAAACAGAAGTTGGAGAGGTAGAAGAGGCAGGAAAAGAGACACAACCGATAAAGAAGGAAGATAAGATAGACGTAGAGGATGTTGTGAAGGATCTCTTTAAAGGTCTTTTTAAATAAAACTTAAATTAAGCATATCTTTACTTTTTCAAGACTATGAATTGGCTGGATTTTACATTAATCGGAGTCATAACAATGGGGACTCTGTTTGGAATAATTACAGGTCCTCTCTGGCAGATTTACCGAATCTCTTCTGTCGCATTGTCTGTTGCCGTCGCCCTCTTACTACATAAACTATTAAGCAGTATCATAAAAGAGGTACTTGATCCGAAGATTTCCAGCATATTAGGATATGCGATCATCTTCGGCGTTACCTTGATCGTAACATATGCTGTAGGAAACCTATTTAGAAGGTTCCTTGTAAAGAGGAAATTTGGAATGAGCGGAAGGCTTATTGGGGGAGGTATTTCATTTACAAAAACCGTAATAACATGTTGTGTGGTTATAGCAGGGGTTTCTTTTTGGGGGAACAGCCAGGCAAAGAATACAATCGATGGGTCTGTGATTGCAAAAAACCTTGATAAAGGTACAAAAAAGGTAATTCCTTTGTTTCCACAGGAAATCAAAGATATGGCAATAGATGAAAAAGAGGTTAGCGAAAAGAAAGAAATTG
>JABGRF010000191.1 GCA_018648405.1 Candidatus Scalindua sp. | reverse complement strand
TAGATTGGATGTCTTTTCACAAGAAAGAGAATCCGCTTTACGAACAGTTTGATGAGATTTTAGCAATTGCACATGAATACGATGTAACCTTGAGTCTGGGAGATGCGTTGAGGCCGGGCGCATTGGTGGATGCTTGTGACAGAGCACAGATTTATGAATTGAATGTACTGGCCGAGCTTACTCAGAGAGCGTGGGATGCCGACGTACAGGTAATAGTAGAGGGTCCGGGGCATGTTCCGCTTAATCAGATTCAGTCTCAGATTCAGTTGCAGAAAGAGCTTTGTAAAGGTGCACCGTTTTACGTTCTTGGGCCAATTGTGACAGATATTGCTCCGGGATACGATCATATTACGTCCGCAATAGGGGGTGCCATTGCAGCATCAGCAGGAGCTGATTTTCTGTGTTATGTTACGCCAACAGAACACCTTGGCCTGCCGAAGCCTCAAGATGTGCATGATGGTGTCATCGCTGTACGTATCGCAGCTCATGCTGCTGATATTGCAAAAGGTATAAAATCAGCCTGGGAATGGGACAGAACTATGTCTCAACTCAGGAGAAAGCGTGACTGGGAAGGGCAATTCTCGACGTGTATAGATCCAGCACACGCTAGAAAAATTAGAGAAAAAGGCACACCGCAGAATGCTGATGTTTGTTCAATGTGTGCAGAATTTTGTGTATTTAAGGTGGCAGATGACAGTAACAATAATTAAACATATTGACATTGAAGGGCCGGGTACAATAGGCGAATTTCTGAAAGATGATGGTATCGCTTACGATGTAATCGATGTTTTCAACGGAGAACCTCTACCTGGTTCCCTTTCAGGTACATCAGCAGTCATTGTACTTGGGGGACCAATGAATGTGTATGAAGAGGATAAATATCCTTTTCTTAAACAAGAAGATGTATTCCTGAAAGAGGTTATAGAAAATGAGTTACCAACTTTAGGTTTTTGTCTTGGTGCCCAATTAATTGCAAAAGCCAAAGGGGCATTAGTAAAACAAAACCCACAAAAGGAGATCGGTTGGTTTAACGTTTCTGTGACTGAGGACGGATCAAGTGATCCACTGTTTCAAGGATTTAAGGGAGAGTTTGACGTGTTTCAGTGGCATGGGGATACGTTCGATATTCCTGATGGGGCAGTCAGACTTGCTGAATCAGAACTTTGTCCAAATCAGGCGTATAGGGTCGGTCACAACATTTATGGTCTGCAGTTTCATGTTGAAGTGACAGACAAAATGATTTATCAATGGATTGATGCTTATAGAGATGAGGTTGATTCCCTGAAAGGCATGGTAGATCCTGATCAGATTATTGCTGACACGAAAACAAAATCAGAGAGCTACAAGGCGCAGGCAAGACTGTTCTGCACAAACTTTGTTAAGATGATTCATTAATCGAGACAACAATGTCCAACACACCAGAAATATCCAGACTTGTTCCCAAAGAGAAAAAAGGCCTTATCGTTGTCATTACAGGTAACGGCAAGGGAAAGACTACTTCTGCCCTTGGCATGGTTGTCAGGGCATGCGGTTACGATATGAGTGTCTCTATTATTCAGTTTATGAAGGGCGATCTCTATGCCGGTGAGTGGGATGGCATAAAGAAGCTGGGTGACAAAGTGGAACTGATATCCACAGGTAAAGGATTCTGTGGTATACAGGGAAATCCGTATTCCCATGAAGAACATAGAGAGAATGCTCAGGATGCTATTAAGCTTGCCGGTCAGAAGATAGAATCAGGACAGGTTGACATCCTCATACTTGATGAGATAAACAATGCCATTAAACTTCGTTTAGTTGATTTAGAACAACTCCTCGCAATCATTAAAACCAAACCTCCTCTTATGCATCTGGTACTAACCGGACGCGATGCTCATCCTGATATAATCGAATTAGCTGATACAGTAAGTGAAGTTAATGAAATTAAGCATGCCTACAGAAAAGATATTGAACCTCAGCCGGGAATTGACTACTAAAAGAGATCGAAACAATATCTGTGGAATTATAGGTTACAGCTATTTTTCACTTGCTTTTAATATTCTATATTTCTAGCATAAAGCGTTATATACATATGGTTTGCTGATTTATACCAGCATAGACACAATTGAGATAGAATAAGACCAGCTTTCTTTCATTAATTAGTAATCAAAAGCCGTAATCGAAATAGTGAGGGATTTCAAAAGATTTTAAAATTCCGAGCTATAAAATAAGGGATATATATTTATGGATGCTATACGAAAAGAAATTTTGAAATGTCTGGACGATTTTTCATATGATGATGATAAACTTATTACTGAGCTCAATTGCATAACCGAGAACATTGGTGATGAGGCGTGTCAGGTCATTTTCAGTGTATTAACGCATCTTGATTTAACACCCGATCAGGCGGTAGATTATTGGAAACAGATTATCTCTCATAGAAACAGCATGAGTGAATCATTGGGCAGGGGTGTGAACTTAAGAACAGCAATATGTGACTATTTTTGCACAATCAATAAGTCCATGACTAATCCAATAATAATTGAGATCCGTGTCCTGGAAGATGCACTCTACTCGTTGAGATATGATAGCCTTACAGGTCTATATTCCAGGCGTGCTTTTGATGAAGTGTTCGTGAGAGAAGTCGAGCGTGCTAATCGTTATGGCAAGGAGTTGTCAGTTCTGTTTTTTGATCTTGATGATTTTAAGGATGTAAATGATACGTTTGGGCATTTGGCTGGTGATGAAGCACTGGAGCGTGTTGCCCAGATAGTGATGGGTGAAATAAGAACTATTGATATTGCTTCACGGTATGGAGGTGAAGAAATTATAGTTGTTCTACCTGAAACTGGAAAAGCCGCCGCTTTTGTAGTAGGAGAAAGAATTCGTGAGAAAGTAGAAAATATGGAGCTAAGCTATGACGGTCAGACAATCGATTTGACTATTAGTGGAGGTGTTTCAACTTTACCAATAGATGCCACTGACACGAAAAACATGATAGCAAATGCTGATATCGCTGTTTATAAAGCAAAAGAAGCCGGGAAAAATAATATTGTAATTTACTCTGAGAACAGGAGGCGTTTTATCAGGGTAGACTTTATCACCGATATTCATGTTCATGAAGTTGATTCCAAAGAGAAAGTTAATGTTCTGGATATAAAAAGTGCAGACCTGAGTACTGGAGGAATTCTCTTTAAATCAAATCATTCCATAGATATGGGTAGTCAAGTACAACTTCAAATACCTACTGGTATAGTTGATGAACCGTTATTGGTTGACGGGACAGTTGTCCGTGTTGAGAAATTTGATTCTAATCAATTTGACATTGGAATTTCATTTATTAAAGTGGATGGTTCAGCCAGGAATGAACTTTCAAAATGTATCAGGAAGTGCATATGTGAGGAAATATCTGTCAAAAAGGAAACGTAGAATAAGCAATTATAATTATTGACATTATGATTTGTCGCAATTAACATAGTTTCGCTAAAGCAACACATTTTGTGATTGAAGCTGATCACAATTACAACTTTCAGGAATTTGTTGAGTATTATTAATAAAAAACGGGAAATCGTTTATTAGATAAATTAATACGTTGATAAATAGAAGAGGGAAGTATCTCCAATATAATTTAAAGGTAATATTTTAACTTAATAGCATAGCAGGGGGTTAAAATGCCGTATGAAAAAGAATTGGATGAATGTGTATTCTCAAAAGCATGGGAAAGTGATCAAGAGAAATTGACGGCAAGTATTTTTTCTTATAATAAGGGCGTCAAAAAGCTCCAGCTTACCCGGGAGAATAAAAACAGTAAGGGTGAACTCCGGTTTGCTAAATTGGGAAGGTTGACTAAAGGTGAGATAGATGCTTTTCTCCCAGTAATACAAGAAGCATCTACTCACATGGATTAGTATTAAAGCAGTAGGTGGTAAAACAGTTACAATTATGCTTTGCGGAAGTCAAACTAGATAATAGTTGCGCCAGGCTTAACCTCCACAGCTGTTGGATAAGAGTAAGGTGTGATCAAGCATTTAACAGAGTCCTGTTGAAACTTTGTTTGTCCTTCAAACCCGTAGCGAACGGTACTCGTCCGAACGGCTGAGTCGAGCGGGTAAATCAAACTTGTCATATCCAGGTAGTCTTCTAAAAGTTCCCCTGTAGATGGCTTCGATATTCGCCCCGGTCGTGCACCATTGCTGATACCAGAAAAACATACTGGTTAACTACGCCTATTGTGAAGGATTGTCCAGTTTCGTAGTGGGTAATGGTAATGAGATACATTCAGTATACGTAAATTATAATTTTGTGATTAAGTGAAGACGGAAAGCTAGATGATCAGTAAGTCAAAGGCATTGAAAGGCAATTCAACAAAGGTATACATCAAGACCTTTGGCTGTCAGATGAATAAACTGGATACGGAATTGTCTATAGGTTCTCTCGCAAAAAAGGGCTACTCTTTTGCCGAAGAGGAGAAAGATGCTGACGTTATCCTGTTGAATACTTGCAGTGTGCGTGAGAAAGCGGAACATAAAGTATATTCACAACTCGGCAGTTTAAGAGACCAAAAGGAGAAGAATCCGAAATTGATCCTTGGTGTCCTAGGCTGTATGGCACAGAACGAGGGTGATAAGATCTTCAAGCGAATGCCTCACGTTAACCTCGTTTGCGGGACAAGGATGTTTTCCAGACTACCTGAACTGCTTGACGAAATTAGTGCAGGTAATAAACGCATTCTGGCTATTGACGAAGACGGAGAGGTGAACTTTGACCGTCTGGTTACTCAGAGACAGAATAGATACAGTGCTTTCGTCTCCATTATGAGGGGATGCGATAATTACTGCTCTTATTGTATTGTGCCGTATGTCAGGGGTCGGGAATTCAGCAGGTCGGTTACAGAGATAGTAGATGAGGTTAAGAAGCTTGCGGATGATGGATGTAAAGAGGTTACGTTGTTAGGTCAGAACGTGAACTCTTATGGAAAAGGTTTAAGTGGAAAAGTTACTTTGGCCACCTTGCTGAGAGAGCTCGATCCAATTGACGGTATAGAAAGGATTCATTTCATTACCTCTCATCCTAGAGATATGACAAAAGAGATTATAGAGGCTGTTGGAGAACTGCCCGGAGTATGTGAGTATCTACATATGCCAGCACAGTCAGGCTCAGACAGGATATTGAAGAAAATGAAAAGGCAGTACACTTCGGCACATTATAGAGAACTCGTTGATATGGCTAAGTCAATAGTGCCGGGTATTAAGATTGCAAGTGACTTTATTGTGGGTTTCCCTGGTGAAACAGAAGAGGATTTTCAAGAGACAGTGAGCCTGTTGAACGATGTTCGTTGTCAAAATAGTTTCATATTTAAATACTCACCACGAACGGGAACTGCAGCCATAGATTTAGTTGATGATGTTATAGAAGAGACAAAAAAGAGTAGAAATCATATAATGTTAGAACTGCAGAAAAAAATAAGTAGTGAAGAGAACATAAAGATGCATGGAAAATCTGTCGAGGTCCTGGTGGAAGGTGAAAGTAAATCCAATGCAGGTAGATTGATTGGAAGGACACGGCAAAATCAGATTGTTGCCTTCAGCCCGCCCGAAGGTGTTGGTCAGGAAGGCGTAACTTCTGCTCTACCCGGCACGCTTGTTAATGTCGAAATTGTAGATTCAACAGATTTGACACTTTTCGGGGATTTAAGAGATTTTACCCTCAATGAATTGGCCCATTAGTTCATGACCTTTCTTTACCTTCACGCCTGTCTGTCCCGCATTCAATTCTGAAAACGCAAGATTACTTTTGTTCTCAGAGTTACTACCGTAAATAGCAAAAGGTACTGGATCTGAAGTATGGGTTCTCTTGCTTATTGGCGTATAATGGTCCGGAAGGACAAGAATACGGAAGTCGTCATACTTGTTCAGTGCATCAAGAACGGGACCGACAATCTTCTTGTCAATATTTTCAATAGCCCGGATCTTTTCATGTGTATTTCCTTCATGACCCGCCTCATCCGGCGCTTCAATATGTACTAAAACCAGATCGTGTGTCTCTAGAGCTTCAATTGCATATTGTGCCTTAGCATCGTAATCGGTGTCAAGATATGCCGTCGCACCGGGTACCTCTATAATGTTCCAGCCGATATAAGTTGCCAGTCCTCTCAGTAGATCAACACCCGTTATGACCGCACCTGAGATTCCATACAACTCTTCAAACGGTGTTAATGTAGGCCGTTTTCCCTGTCCCCACAACCAGATCATATTTGCAGGATTTTCACCAAGGTCTGTCCTTACCGCATTTACTTCATGGTTTTCAAGTAAATGGAATGAATCCCGCATTAATTCAAATAATATTTCACTACCCTTTCCCTTCGGCAGATTTTTTGTTATCGATTTGCCTATTATGTCATGAGGCGGGATACATTTCGCTTCTATTGCATCACTACCGCTGTAAATCATTATGTTGCGGTAACTCGTTCCTGCATAGAATTTTACGTCTCTGCCGGCTAGCTTTTCATTCAAGATAGACATGATCAGCGTTGCCTCTTTATCTGATACATGTCCTGCACTGAAGTCAGTCAGTATGCCATCAGTTGCGGTGATTAGATTACAACGAACAGCTAAGTCGTTCTCCCCCAGTTCGATACCAAGGCTTACTGATTCCAGCGGCGCTCTTCCCGTATAACAATCTTCCGGGTTGTAACCTAACACTGAAAGGCATGCAACATCACTTCCGGGACTAAATTTCTTCGGTATGGTATTTACGAGACCCATTACTCCGTTAGATGATATGTTATCCATATTTGGTGTTCTGGCCGCATCCATTGGAGTCCTTCCGCTGAGTTTATCCAGTTTATAATCGGCCATTCCATCCGGGATGATAACACAAAATTTCATTTAATTTAGCCTTTCCAGCTCTGTAACATGGTTAAATCAGCTTTTTAATCTCTAGTCAACTCTGTTACAATTTCTATGAGTTATTACTTTATTACGACTAAAAACACACAATTTTTAAGACAAATTCAATATAACAGACACCTGCTATTAAATCAATGCATTTTGAGTGTAACCGTTTGTAAAAACACTACTTGTCATTAACGCTTCGTATGTTTTTTTCTTGTCATGTTATATGCTCTCTGATAATATCTAGTGCTATTTACATATTGACAGGTTAACGCTGGAAAATGATAAGTTTAAAAGATAAAGATATAATCTCTATTCTGGACTTTACGAAGGAAGAGATATTATATATTTTGGAAATCTCCGCTAGAATGGAGACAGAAGCTTGTCCTGATATTTTAAAAGGAAAGATACTTGCAAACCTGTTTTTTGAACCTTCCACCCGAACAAGACTAAGTTTTGAAGCGGCAATGAAACGGTTGGGCGGACAGGTTATAGGGTTTGATGAATTAGGCACAACGTCCACGGTAAAGGGGGAATCGTTAAGAGATTCTGTCAAAATAATTGAGGGCTATTGTGATATTATCGTTTTAAGGCATTTTCTTGAAGGTGCCTCCCGGCTTACGGCAGACTCCGTAGGCATACCGGTTGTTAATGCCGGTGACGGGGCGAGTCAACATCCGACACAGACCTTTGTAGATCTTTATGCCATAAAGAAGGCAAAAGGCGATATCGAGAATCTGTCGGTTGGTTTTCTGGGTGATCTGAAATATGGTAGAACAGCTCACTCACTGGCGTATGCTCTTTCTCATTTTAATGCTGATATGTACTTCGTCTCACCTCCAAGTCTCAGAATGCCTAAAGACTATATAGAGGAGTTAGAGATAAGAGGTGTTTCGTATCAGGAGGTTGAATCCATAGCTGATGTCAGTGAGAAGCTTGATATCCTTTACTGTACAAGGATACAGAAAGAGCGATTTGCAGAGCCTGTGGAGTATGAGAAAGTAAGGGGCCTCTATAAGCTCAGCAAATCAATTATGGATGAACTCAATGTTAAAGATGATCTTAAAATACTCCATCCACTGCCGCGAGTAGATGAGATGGATGAAAGCCTGGATGCAACTGAGTATGCCATGTATTTTCAACAGGCTCATAGTGGTATCCCGGTTAGAGAAGCGCTTTTAGCCTCAGTACTAGGTGCCATAAAATGAAAAAGCTAGAGGTCTCTGCAATCGAAGAGGGTACTGTAATTGATCAGATTGCAAATGAGAGCACGTTCAAGGTTGCCAATATATTGAACACACAGAAGATAGAGCAGGTGGTGCTGGTCGCTTTTAACCTGTCCAGTAAGAAGTTAGGCAAAAAAGGCATTATAAAGATCGGTGGTAAACTCCTTACACAGGAGGAAGTAAATAAGATTTCACTGATAGCGCCGGATGCTACGGTGAACATTATCAAGGATTCAGAGGTTGTAAAAAAATTCACGGTTGATATTCCTGACTCTATAGAAGAGTTTATGAAATGTTTTAATCCGAATTGCGTTAGCAATCATCAAAAGATTATAAGCAGGTTCCATGTGATAAATAAGAATCCTATAAGGATAAGATGTCACTACTGTGAACGTCACATGGGTGTGGATGATATTGAGTTGGTTTAAATGATTAAGCCGACTTTCATATAATAGAGAAGAGTAGTTAGAAATTAATATTAGTTTTAGAGAATGGAGAGAGAAATATGGTAGAAACAACGATTGAGAAAAAACTGCACGATGATATTCTTGAAAAGAATACATTAAGAAATGAGATTGAGGGATATGTGAGAACCGTTTCCAAATGGAGAGACAAACTTGCTGACTTGAAGAGCTTCCAGGGGCAGACTAAATATGCAGATTCAATAAAACGCTATGTTACCAAGATAGAGGGCCTTCGCGTAGAGCTTAATCAGCTAAACGAAGAGGTAGAAAAAAATATCCGTGAGACTGGAAAGTTTGCTGACGCGGATGTAAAGGCGTTCTCTTCACAGTTGGAGCAGGATGTTAGTAAGTACATAGGCGAAACTGAGAAGAAGGCACCTGAGAAAAAGATTAAGATAAAACCAAATCCTGCCCAGGCCAAGAAGAAAACAAAGGCAAAGTCAAAGGGTACAGGAAAAGGAGTAGGTAGTTTAGAGCAGAAGATAAAAACTGCTATAGGAAGAGTCAGTAAAGATATGGAAGAGGCGGAACGTATTGCAGGGAAAATGATAGTATTGAATAAGAATCTGAAAAAGGTCGACGGATCAGCTTCGGACGATACTTATACTCTGGAACTCAAACGTATCGCACGTGAAAACGCAATTTATAGTTAGTCTCTAAGCTGGAGATTTCTATGCTGTATAAGGGGTGGCATGGACAAACTTGTTTGTCCGTGCTACTCACTGAAATTTCGATAGTTTCAAATTGGTGGGCGGAGAGGGAGTCGAACCCTCACCTCCTTGCGGAGAAGGGATTTTAAGTCCCTCGTGTCTGCCATTCCACCACCCGCCCATCCAATAGACAAAAAATGGAGGCGGCACAGGGATTCGAACCCTGGATAACGGATTTGCAATCCGCTGCCTTAGTCCACTTGGCCATGCCGCCTCATATGATGATCACATCTTAAGTTGTTTTAATCTTAGCAGTTATGCGATTCTACAGGTCTCTCTTCCTTCAATACTTCAACTGATTTAAAATCGCGATTCTACTGCAATGATGCGGTAATTACGGTGATTTTAAAGATGCGATTATATATCCAAATGCACAAATTGCAAGGGGAATAATATG
>JABGRF010000345.1:7756-9704 GCA_018648405.1 Candidatus Scalindua sp. | reverse complement strand
AATTCCTGTGGATGTGCAACAGGGTAAGTCAATTGATTCTCATGAAAATAAACTATTGATGGAAGCTTTTGTATAGATTGAGGCACCAACCCTAAATACTCTGCTAGATTAAGCATGTCAGAGCAAAAGATGATATCCCAGTCTCCTCCTTCTCTAATCTTCTCGGAAGTTTGATCGGCAAGGGTTATGGCAGAATGACGCATACGCCATTTCCATTTCCATGGAGGAAGACTAGCGACTGTCCATTCGTGGCGGCTGAATTGAATCCAGCCATCCAGAAATGCCTTGTGGCTGCCGCCATAGTACGGTTCAAGTGCAAGTACTCTAAGTTTTTTTGTCATTTTTAGATTTTGTTTCTGTCAGCGAGGATACATATTAAGGCCGATGATTATACTATAATATTGTGCCGGAAGTATGTAAAATTGCCGTACAATGATCGAAACGATATTCAAAGAAGGAACGGAATTTAATTTAATCAGGCATAGTGAAATATTGTCCGGTAGAATTACCCTTCTATTTTTACATGGGTTGGGTGAGTCCGGGCAATGTTTTCAAGAGGTTTTCGGGGAGAGGAAATTTAATGATTGTAACATCGTTGTTCCTGATCTAATTGGGTATGGCAAAAGTTCTGAATCGGCAAATGAGGATTACAGTTTAGAGGCTCATACAGAGAAACTATGGAAGATAATAGCATATTTAAAAGTCCATGACTTAATCGTTATAGGGCATTCTATGGGTGGTGACATTGGAACTCTTTTATGTGCATCAGACAAAAAGGATAAGATTGCAAAATTTGTAAATATTGAGGGAGGAGTAACCCAATACGATCTGTTTATTTCACAGGAGGCTGTTAAAGCAGCGGAGGCTGATGATTTTACCCGTTGGTTCCATGACGAGTTTATGACGTCGAAGGTTCTTGGAGATTGGGGGCAGAAATATCCTTCATGCAAAAGATACCATTCTTCCTTGCGTGATTGCCGCCCTGAAGCATTTCAGTCTAATGCCCGTGAATTATGTCAGAGGAATACGTCATTGCCGGGTAAATACAAGAGCGAAACAGGCCGGGTATACTGTTCACTCTCTATACCAAAAGTATTTTGTTATGGGACTGAAAGTATCTCTTCCGGAACAATCGATTTTCTGAAAGAGAATGAACTCGAATGTCAGGCCTTTGACGAAGCATTTCATTGGCCTATGATTGACAAGTCGGAAGAATTTTATTCGTTTTTATATGGATTTATTTATACTGGAACTCCGGCTTAAGCTTGAGACTTCTATAAAAATGATTCTTAGAAAGGCACACAATGAAATATAAAGCTGTACTTTTTGACCTTGATGGAACTCTGCTTGACTCAATTGAAGATATGGGTGACTCCTTAAATCGTGTTTTAGTGCAGAATGGATTTCCTACTCACAATAGGGATGCTTACTGCCGCTTCGTGGGTGATGGGGCTACTAATCTAATCAGCCGTGCACTACCTGAAGACAAACAAGCGAACACTATTATCCACTCGTGCCTGGAAGCATTCCTTGAAGACTATGATAAGAACTGGAATGTGAAGACAAAACTTTACGAAGGGATTCCAGAACTATTAAATACACTTGCTGCCCGTGGACTGAAGATGACCGTGCTTTCCAATAAGCCGCATAAATATACATTAAAATGCATGGAAGGTTTTCTGTCAGATTGGAATTTTGATGTGGTATTTGGTCAGCGTGATGACGTGCCCAGAAAGCCAGATCCGGCAGGTGCACTGGAGATTGCAGAACAACTTAACATTTTGCCTTCAGATTTTCTTTATCTCGGAGATACGGAGACTGACCTGAAGACATCGATTGCTGCAGGAATGTCTCCGGTAGGAGTGCTCTGGGGTTTTAGGTCGGCTGAAGAATTACTAGAGAACGGAGCAACGGTACTGATTAACAAGCCGTTGGAAGTCCTTGAACT
>JABGRF010000345.1:0-7656 GCA_018648405.1 Candidatus Scalindua sp. | reverse complement strand
TATGATAAAGCGCGAAGTCCGGGAAGATCACCCTCGTTCGCAATATATTGCAGCATACCATTTCCGGCATTACATTGCTCACCCAGCTTTTCATTATCAATTTTGAACTGCCTTGAAAACAGATTAAAGCCGTGATTGATTTCGCCTCCGCCGTAGACTCTAAAAGCCTGTTGATTTTCAAGAAAAATGCGGGCTACTTGAAATGTTCCGAACCTGAAAGACCTATTTTCTATTAAGCCAAAAGGGCCGTTAGCAAGTATGGTTTTAATGCCATTCTGCTTTATTATTTTATTGTACAATTTCATGGTTCCGGGACCATTATCTAACGCCTCCTCTCTTGCATTGATTTTTTCACTTTTCAGAAAGTTTACGTATTTCAGATTGGTCACCTTTCGTTTATCTTTGCCAGTTATTATTCCCGTCCTTACATCTATGGGGATGTGTATTTGATCTTTAAACTCTTCCATCATTTGAAGTATTATATCGTTGTGACCGGAATCGGTTTTTGATCCTCCAATATTATAATTTTGTAATTTCAGGAATGGGTTTCTCATGGCACCACCGATAAATATTTCGAAGCCCTTACCCAATAATTTCTGAAACACTCCAATCTTATCCTCCACCTTAAACCCTCCCAAAAATGCGGCAGCAGGAAGCTTCGGTTTGATTAGTTTCTCCATACGGTTTATCTCTTCCTTCAATAAAAAGCCGATAGCAGTTTTTTCGCTTAACCGAGGCAAGTAAGAGACGGATGCGTCTTTATTCTGGCAGACAGATAAGGCATCATTGATATAAATATCAAAACAGGAAGAGAGATATTTTACAAACTCCAGTTTCTCTTTTTCAACTCTAGATTGTTCACCTTTCTCATATCTTAAGTTCTGGAGTAGCAGTATGTGGCCACTGGGTAAACTGCTGATACGTACCTTTACCTCTTCACCAATACAGGCATCAACAAATGATATCTTATCTCCATAAATTTTCTTTAAATACTTGAATATTATTCCTGCATCGGTGTTCGGGTTGTTGTGGATTAAGTCATTCCTGGAACTGTTTTTTTGCAGATTTGGCCTGCCTACATGGGTGCCTAATATAATCCTGGCTCCTTTATCTGTTAGATAGTCAATGGTGGTGTGATGTGCCTTGATTTTTGAATCATCAAGGATCTTTCTGTTCACTATTGGTACGTTAAAATCTGTTCGCAGGAACACTCTTTTATCATTGAAGTTAAATTTACTGAGGTGCTTGTATTTTCCTTTGTGATTTATCATAAGACGATGGATACGTTCAATCAGTTTTAACTTTTTAGTACACTAACATAAATAAGAGGTACTTACCCGCTTTTTGTCTGGCATGGCTTCTCGAAGATGTATGAAGGATGTCTCATTTCATAGGCGAAGATAGAGGAGGTAAAGAGGTTAGGTCAAAATGGCAATCTGCAAAAAGTTAAATCTGCATTTTCAGTTTTGTAGGTTGGCATTATTTCGCGGTTTTGCGCGTGGATCGTAAGGCCCCGAAAATCGTACAAATTCCTTAAACAGTGTTCTGTCGAAGCAATTAATCATCTTTTCTTTCATTTCTACGAGTGCGGCAAACGGCCTAATTGCCTTTGCATATGGTCTGTCTGTAGTCAGCGCATCATATACATCTATTATGCGAGCAATCTTACCGCATCGGAGAATCTCATCTCCCTTAAGCCCACGTGGATATCCGGTTCCATCATAATTTTCATGATGCTGTAACGCTATGAAATATTCATCAGTAAATCCATTTCCTGTTTCTTTTAAGATTTCGACACCCATTTCCGGATGTCTTTTAACCTCTTCAAATTCTTCTTTTGTCAATTTCCCTTTTTTATTAAGAATATCAGTGTTGATTCTGGTCTTGCCAATGTCGTGCAGGAGAATGCCAGCACAGAAATGCTTTAAGTCTTCGTCTTTAAAACCTAGTTCTTTGGCAAAAAGAGTTCCTACGGCAGCGACATTAACAGAGTGTGTATAGGTATAATATTCATGTATTGCTATCGTAAGCAGGCTGCGAGCAGCCCTGCCTTCCTGAAGAATATAATCTACCATGTTGTAAGCAAACGTCTTCGTCCTTTCGATGCTTCCGGCTCTCGGATCATTGAAGAGATCTTTAACCAGATTTGTCGCTGCGCTATGGACAATTTTTGACCGCTCATCTGTAGGTATCCTCGCATCAGTAATAATTTCCTGAAAATTGTTTTCCAGATACTCATAATATGCCTGCTGGTCTTCCTCTTTTATAAAGAGTTTACTGATATTTTTTTCCCACAGCATTCCTCTATTGTTATTTCCAAAGACAGCGTCTCTTCTGCAATATAATACATATCGGCGAACTGCGCTGGTTTTTACATGTAGGTAAAGATCGCAACCTACTTGAGTATCTATTTTTATACTGCTTGAATTAATTGGTAAATAATTGTGCATTTTGCTCCATTCACGATAGAAAGCTTCTTGTTGGATTCATATTTTCAACTGTATAAATTGTCTTACTGTCTTGGTTTTTTACGTGGATCGTACGGTCCTAGAAAGCGGATGAACTCCATAAGTAGCTCATTATCAAAGCAGTTGGACATCTTTTCTTTCATCTCCACAAGAGCGGCGAACGGCCTTACTGCATCCGCATAAGTTCTTTTTGTGGTTAATGCATCGTATACATCTATTATGCGTGCAATTTTACCGGAAAGATGAATCTCATCTTTTTTTAGCCCATGTGGATAGCCGGTGCCATCATCGTTCTCATGGTGCTGTATGGTTATAATACGCTCCTCTTTAAACTCAATATCTGCTTCATCTAAAACTTCTATTCCTAGTTCCGGATGTTTTTTTATCTCGTCAAATTCTTCTTTTGTCAGTTTCCCTTTTTTATTCAGGATATCGGTGCTGATCCTGGTCTTGCCAACATCATGCAGGAGAATGCCTGAACACAACTCTCTTAGATCTTCATTTTTAAATCCAATACTTTTTGCAAATAAAGTCCCTACGGCTGCTACATTTACTGAATGAGTATAGGTGTAATATTCATGTACTGCTATCTTAAGCAGGCTATGAGCAGCGTCGTTATCCTTAAGGACGTAATCAACCATGTTATATGCAAACGTCTTAGTTCTTTCGACGTTTCCACTTCTTGGATCATTAAAGAGATCTTTTACAAGGTTTGTTGCGGCGCTATGTACGATCTTTGTCCTTTCGCCAGGAGAGATACTTGTATCAGATATAATACTTTGAAAATTATTTTCCAGATACTCATAGTATTTCTGCTGGTCTTCTTTTGTAATAAAAAGCCTGCTGATATTCTTTCCCAGCAGCATTTCTCTTTTATTACTCTCAAAGATAGCGTCTCCTCTGCAATACAAGATATATCGGCTATCTGCACCGGATTTTACAAGCAAGTAAAGATCACAGCCAACTTTCGTATCAGTTTTCAAACTACTCAAATCAACAGGTAAATATTCAGCCATTTTTTTGCGCCTTTACTATATGATTAACATCAAGTTAAAAATTCTTAGGTACTCCATTTGTCGGTCTTCCTTGGTTTTTTACGCGGATCGTACGGTCCTAAAAATTGTATAAATTCCTTAAAAAGTTCGTTGTCAAAGCAGTTAAGCATATTATTCCTCATCTCCAAAAGAGCGGCGAAAGGTCTTATTGCATCCGCATACGATCTTTTCGTGGTTAATGCATCGTATACATCTATTATACGAGCAATCTTGCCACTGGGATGAATCTCATTTTTCGCAAGCCCGTATGGATAGCCACTACCATCATAATTCTCATGATGCTGTAAGGTTATAATACGTTCTTCCTTAAACTCCGTACCTGTTTCATCTAAAACTTCTGCCCCTAATTCCGGGTGTTTTTTAATCTCTTCAAATTCTTCTTTTGTCAGTTTGCCCTTTTTATTAAGAATATCAGTACTTATCTTCGTCTTGCCGACATCATGCAGAAGTATGCCTGAGCAAAGTCCCTTCAGGTCTTTATCTTCCAAACCTAAGTCCTTTGCAAATAAGGTTCCTACGGCCGCAACATTCACGCAGTGTGTATAGGTATAATATTCATGTACTGCTATCTTAAGCAGACTTTGTGCCGCACTAGTATCTTTAAGTACGTAATCAACCATGTTATAAGCAAATGTTTTAGTCCTTTCGATACTTCCGCTTCGTGGATCATTAAAGAGATCTTTCACGATGTTTGTTGCGGCGCCATGTACGATCTTAGTTTTTTCGTCAGAAGAGAGCTTTGTATCAGATATAATACTTTGAAAATTATTTTCCAGATACTCATAGTATTTCTGCTGGTCTTCTTTTGTAATAAAAAGCCTGCTGATATTCTTTCCCAGCAGCATTTCTCTTTTATTACTCTCAAAGATAGCGTCTCCTCTGCAATACAAGATATATCGGCTATCTGCACCGGATTTTACAAGCAAGTAAAGATCACAGCCAACTTTCGTATCAGTTTTCAAACTACTCAAATCAACAGGTAAATATTCAGCCATTTTTTTTATTCTTTTGCGCCTTTACTATATGATTAGCATTAAGTTAAAAATTTTTAGGTACTCCATTTGTCGGTTTTCCTTGATTTTTTACGCGGATCGTACGGCCCTAAGAATCGAATGAATTCCTTAAAAAGCTCAGCATCAAAGCAGTGAAGCATGTTTTCCTTCATCTCCAAAAGGCTGGCAAACGGTCTTAAAGCGTCTTTATATGATCTCGTAGAAGTTAATGCATCGTATACATCTATAATGCGAGAAATCTTGCCACATGGATGAATCTCGTCTTTTTTGAGCCCATATGGATAACCACTACCATCATCATTCTCGTGATGCTGCAAGGTTACAATAAGTTCTTCTTTATACTCAGTACTTGTTTCGTTTAAAACATCTGCCCCATATTCCGGATGTTTTTTTATCTCTTCAAATTCTTCTTTTGTTAATTTCCCATTTTTATTCAGGATATCGGTGCTGATCCTGGTCTTGCCAACATCATGCAAGAGTATGCCAGCACAAAGTCCCTTCAGGTCAGTCACTCCCAAGCCAAGATCCTGCCCAAACAAAGTACCTACGGCTGCTACGTTTACTGAGTGGGTATAAGTGCTATATTCATGAACTGCTATCTTAAGCAGAAGCAGGCTTTCTGCCGCCATCGTATCCATAAGGACGTAATCAACCATGTTGTTTGCAAACGTCTTTGTCCTTTCGATACTTCCAGATCGAGGATCTTCAAAGAGATCTTTGACCAGATTAGTAGCTGAGCTATGGACAATTCTTGTTCTTTCGTCAGAAGGAATGCTTGAGTCGGATACGATCTTTTGAAAATTATTTTCCAGGTAGGTAAAAAAGGCCTGCTTTTCGCCTTTTTTTATAAAAAGCTTTTTGATTCTCTTTGACAAAAGCATTGATTTTTTTTCCTCGTCAAAGACAGCATCTGACTTGCAATATAATACAAACCTAACCTCTATCGACGTCTTTGCAAGTATGTAAATGTCACAGCCAACCGTAGTGTCCGTTCTTAGAGCACTTGGGCTGATTGGCATATAGTCTGGTGATACTTCGTAATCCATGCGATATTCCTCAATTGAATTTCATATTAGAACGCTCTTATACCACTTTGTGACATAGCTGTCTGTACAAGAAAGGCTGTTGGATATTTATACAGAAAGCATGGATTTTTGAGCAATATGGGTGCCAAAAATCATTTAATATATTTGTCAATCATTTGCAATTTTAAGCATTACTTTAGAAAGAAGGTATCGGGTTAGGTATTTGAGATCTTTCTAGTAGTTTGTATAAGTGCTAATCTCAACAGTGCTTACATATGGTTGCCCGGCCGACATAATCTGTAAATCAAAACTGTATATAATGAAAAGTTCAACGATGTTTGTTGTATAATATTATGATAAAGATCAGGTTTTTTATGAGAAATGATAATCATTGGAATTACCTTGACATTATATATGTACTAAAATAAACTACAAACTGTATAAATCTTCACAGCTGTACCTCATTTAACTTAGACTCCAGCAATTATTTACCACCACAATAACACAGGATTCTTGGTGGTTTTATAGCACGATTTATCTTATCCTCAAAAGCCAGAAAGAATATGCAGGAAAAGAATAAAAAAAGATGGCCAATGATCGTTGGTATATCCATTGGCGGCGTAGTTGGCGTTCTACTCATCATCGTATCACTCATCCCTACCATTGTGTCATCCGGCATGGTAAAAAATAAAATTATTACTACTCTGGAAGCAAGTTTGAACCGTAAAGTACAGATTGATGATATAAATATGAGTTGGTCAAGTGGTATTGACATAAAAAATATTTATATCAAAGAGAGAGATGATCTTCCGGGAGATACGTTTGTTAAGGTAAAAAGTATACTATGTAATATCGATTTCGTGCCGCTTATAAAAAAACAGATCAGAATAAATGATTTGATAATTGACAGCCCGGAGATTGTTATTCAGAAAGACAAGCAAGGCCTGTTTAATTACGAAGAGAAGAGCGTGTCTATAGAGTCAGGACGCACACCAGGACCAAAGCCCACACCAGAAAAAGTCAAAAAACCTACTCCTGACGTAACCAGAAAACCAACAATGAAGCCGGTTCTGGTTATCCCGGCGCTTTTGTTTGATCTCAAAATTAAAGCAAAAGTCAGCAACGGAAAATTCACGTTCATTGATCACCAATTGCAGGAAGAGACACGCATAAATGATCTGAATACTACTCTTAATATTGACTCCCTGAGCAAACCAATTGAGCTCCAGTGTGCCTTTGACATTGACGCAAAAGGTGAAACAGAACATGCAGATATCTCCTTAAACGTCTCACTGGCAAAAGGCGGAAAAATTGATCCCGGAAATGCAAAAGGAACGTTTAACATGAGAACCGGTTTTGCCCTGGTAACCACAGATTTTGATATGGCAAAATTCAAGGGTGAAGGTGGCACAGGTCTTGATTTTTCCATGAATGTAGACCTGAAGAAACTCACTGAAAATCTTGCGGGAATGCTTGGATTGCCTAAAGGCATGCAGGTAGAAGGTGACATCAATTCAAAGATTACGGCTCACGGACAGCTTGAGAAAACGATAGGAGTAGATGGCAGCACAGAAATTACAAATCTGTACATTACAGGTGGACCACTTGAAAAGAATCCCATTAGGCAATCAAATATTAAGCTAACTCAAAAGGCAGACATAGATTTAAAAAACGATCAGATTGCAGTATACAAAATTGGGATTGATTCGCCTTTTTTAGAAATGTTTCTAGCCGGACTGGTTACCGAGTTAAAGAGTACAAGAGATTTGAATTTTAAGATATTCATGGATTTAGATATTACAAAACTAATGAGTGAGATTGGCGGGTTGCTGCCAGATGAAACGGAGATTGCGGGACGGTTGCAATCAAATATGAAACTCACAGGACAGCAAAATATAGTGAAAGTGAATGGCAAAACTGATCTAAAGGGGCTTTATGTGAAGATGGGGGCAGTTGGTCCGGTTAAGGAACCGGAAATTACTATAAACCACGATATAGTTTATGATCTGAAAAATAGTGATCTTGAATTAAAGAGCTTTGGTCTGAATACGGGTTTTGCTGAAATAAAGGGTTCTGGAACTGTAATCAATAACGG
>JABGRF010000136.1 GCA_018648405.1 Candidatus Scalindua sp. | reverse complement strand
ATTATATGCAGCTTAATGAGTTTGATGGTTTTCGGTGGTATGATGGGTGTATCAGACGCATCTGGTACATCTGCAAATTCATATAGCCCATCTGGAGCACTTGATAAATTAAAGTCGAGTAATGTACGTTTCAGCTCAGGGCAGTCTACCCATTCGAATATATCTGCAGAACGGAGAAAACAGGTAACCACAGGCGGGCAGCATCCTTTTGCAACCATAATTGCCTGCTCTGATTCAAGGGTACCGGTAGAGATATTATTTGATCAGGGAGTGGGAGATATTTTTGTAATTAAGGTTGCAGGAAATGTCTGCAATACCGACGAGATTGGCTCTGTTGAGTACGGGGTTGACCATTTGGATACACCCGTAATGGTAGTCTTAGGACACACCCACTGTGGTGCGTGCACTGCAGTTGCCACAGGTGCAGGCGTCCACGGCTGTATTCCAGACTTAATTGCGCCTATCAGGCCGGCTTTACAAAAAGTGTATGCAGCCTACCCGGATTTATATGGCAAAGATCTTGTTCCTGCACTGGTTGAGGCAAACGTGTGGCAGGCAATAGAGGACCTTTTCCAAAGAAGTTCTTCAACCCGAAGGAGAACGAATGACGGGAGAGTAACAGTTGTTGGCGCTGTGTATAACATAGAGACCGGAATTGTGAAATGGATGGGTACGCATCCTGAACAAGAAAGCCTTACTAGTGATATGAAATATAATGTGTGGGAATAATGAGTATTTTCAGGCTTTGGTCATCCGGGGGAAGAATTTATAAAGGGTCAGAACCTTTTCAGTCTGACAGCCCTCCCCGGCAGTCTTACATTGCCCCTCTTGCTTTTGATCAAGATGTGGCCGCTCTCCAGGATTTCCGGAATCATATTCCCTCTCCTCGATTGGTAACACCGGATACATTTAAGAGAATCTTGAATGACCTGTTCGCACATCCGTTAATATTACATGCCTTTTTAGATAATGATGGAGAAGTGGTTTGTATGGATGGTGGTATTGTCGGGAACCATCTCCATATGGCGGGATCCGGGATTCTACTCCCTCGCAAGGCATATGGTATTCCAAATGATCCGACTTATCAAATAATACAGCAATTGTGTTCTCAGGAGGGATACGAGATTCCATTGTCTCATGATGTGGATATCCTTCTTCCTGAAAACAGATTTGTAGAAAATTTGCAGAGTTTGCGTGACAGGGGTATAGTCAGATCTATTTCATCTCATCAGAATTGTGGTGCTGCAAAAGAGGATATAAAACGTATCTTATTGAATACAGAGGGAGTTGGCATCCCAGCTGATATCGTTAAAAAGATATTAAGCCATCTTCCTCAAAGAGTAATCGAAGAGCATGCAAAGCTGTTTTCAAAAACATTGAGTATCAAGCTTAACATATCTGACAACTATATTCCTGATAAACAGATGGAACGGCTTTCCGATATCCACAAGGAGAAAGTTGTTTATATTGACTTGATTGGTGGAACCGATCCGGACCTGGCTTTTGGATTTCGCAAAATGGAATTACCAAACGGATTTATACTTCACCCTTTTCTCTCTAATTGGGAAAATATTTATGATCGTATTGAAATTAATATGTCTATTGTATTCAGCTCCCATGGCAGAGGTGATCACTTTGACAAAGAGAATCCCTTTTTCATTGTCCTTATTGATCATCCTGTTTATCAGATAATAGAAAATAACCCCGAAATTGCTCAAGAAATTCAAAGACGGATTGATAAGCTCCATCTTGAAGACTGTGTCCTCATCCATAAAGTTACGCCTAATATCCGATTTGACAGAGGCTGATTAATAAGGTTGCTATTTTATGGGTTTGTTGTTGATGCAGTTGGGAAGCCTTTAAGATTGCGTTTTGCTTATTAATATTCGAATTAATAATAATATCCATGCTGAGATCAGAAACATGCCTCCGATTGGAGTGATCATACTGATCTTGATATTTGCAAGTGTAAGCAAATAGAGTGAACCTGAAAACAGTACTGTACCCGCGATTGTACCGAAGATTGAGAGGTTCATTAATTTTCCCTGGTATCTACGTTCTAATAATCCTAATACCAATAAAAATAGAGCATGGTAGACTTGGTACCTATTTCCTATTTGAAAAAATTTTAACATCTCTTCCGAATATCCTTTCAAGGCATGACTGCCTACCGCACCCAGAATAATTCCGGTGGCGCCAAAGAATAGACCTACTGCCAAACTTGTTTTTTCCATCTTGCTCATGTTCATATTTTATGTATGTTTTCTGGCGGATACAAGTAATAAATATAGTCAGGCGCAGGAGGCTTAAAATAAATAGATTGATAGAGAGTCAAAAAGGGATAGAATCAACTCTTTGTCATTCCCTTGGCAATGACAAAGTCGCTTAAGAATCGCCCAGTTTGGAACATAATTATAATGCCACTAATAAACAGGTCTGATTATAAAGCTCCACTGTTTTTGCAAAACGGACATATACAATCAATCTATCCTACTCTGTTCAGGAGGTTTGATACCGGTTTTTATGAGAGGGAACGTATTTTTACGCCAGATGACGATTTTCTTGATATTGACTGGTCGAGAACAGGCAGCAATAAGCTAGCAATTATTTCTCATGGTCTAGAGGGTAATTCGCATCGAAACTATGTCGTGGGAATGGTGAAGATGCTTAACCGAAACGGATGGGATGCTCTGGCATGGAATTATAGATCCTGTTCCGGAGAGATGAACCGCCGCTTACGTTTTTATAATAGTGGCACGATTGATGATTTAGAAGTTGTAATAGAACACGCTGCTAAGATAGAGTCATATAAAGAAATTGTATTAATAGGTTTCAGTATGGGGGGTAATTTATCACTACTTTATCTTGGTAATAAAGGCAGTCGGATTGACAGTAAAATAGTACGGTCTGTTGTCTTCTCGGTTCCTTGTGATTTGAAGGCGAGCACACGAGAGCTTGCAAAGTTTAAAAACAGAATATATATGGGGAGATTCTTGAAAACATTACATCAAAAGATCAGGACTAAAATGAAATTAATGCCCGGACAGATAAATGATGATAACTATCATTTAATAAAGAATTTTAAAGATTATGATGACAGGTATACAGCCCCGCTTCACGGCTTCAATAATGCGGAAGATTATTGGAGTAAATGTAGTAGTAATCGATTTATTCCAGAGATTAAGATTCCAACTTTAATTGTCAACGCGCGTAATGATCCTTTTATCGCGGATGGTTGTTATCCGGTTAATGAGACATCAGATAGCAAATGCGTCTATTTAGAGACGCCCAGATCTGGAGGCCATGTCGGATTTATGCAATTTAAAAGAGATAAGAGCTACTGGTCGGAAGAACGTACAATCGAATTTCTAAAGTGCTGAACCTCTTTTTCATTCTTGCATTTTAAAGTAACAATGTGTATAAAAAATTGCTGACTCACTTGACCAATAGGACCAGTGTAAATATTTGAATGTTCAATAGTTACATAGCTGGCATTAATACCCGGGAGATTTAGATTATGTCTACACTTAAAGATAATCGTAAAAAGGCATTAATGGACAATGATTGGGATATGGTCATCAAATATGGAGAGATGGAGATTGAGCAGAAACCACAAAGCATAAAAATCCTGAATGATCTCTCCTACGCCCACTTCAAAAAACAAAATTATGACCAGGCTCTTATTTGCTGTAATAAGATTCATGAGGTAATTCCAACAGAAGACCTGAAAGTTTTGTCAGATAAATATGGTATTCACTATATGCGATACAATGAGGTTTTAGGAGAAATCTATTATCTTCAAGGCAAAGACGAGGACGCCCTGGAAGTATTTAATCGTCTCAAGGTATTAGGTCCCTATTATTCAAAAAAGTATAGTCTATCTGCCAAGATCTTAATTCGAAAAAAGAATTACAAAGGCGCCGTAAAAGAATATGCGGATATGCGTACTAATTGTCCGCGTCATTACAAAGTGGCAACCAACGGCTTACTTGATCTCGTTGACACTGATCCATTAAACGAGGAGGTTTACACAGCGTTGTTCGATGCTTTTAACGTGGCAAAAGATGTGCAAAACATAATCTTAAACTATGACGCTTTACGCAAAAAAGGGAAAGCCAGTAAAAAGTATTTGTATATTCTTATTCATTTGTATTGCTGTTCCGGGAAATATGAAGATGCAATGAAAGTCTCTCAGGAAGAGATTGACAAACAGCCTGACAATCCATATTTACACGTTTTCCTGAGTAGGATTTACCAGCAATTGATGGAATATCCCAAGGCTATAAGTTGTATAAAGGAGGCTATGAGGTTAGATAAACAGCATGGAGAGAGGTATCGTTCAGCTTTCGATGAGTTGATCAAAAACCTCAGTATATACGAGAAAAAACTCATAGAATCTATCAATACACATATAAAGAACAAACGGTGTCTGGACGCTATTCATAGTTCTGAAAAACTCCTGGAAATCACACCGGAAAAAAAACCTATCAAACAGTCTTTATGAAAGTAATCGAAAAATCAATATCAATTTTTCTGGCAGAAGGAAATATCGAGGAAGCCGTCATGTTGATAGATCGATTAGAAACTCTGACAGAAAAATATCCACACGTTCCTGTCCAAATAGAGGCTGTAAAGAAGCAGGTTTCCGATAAACGCGTTATCGTTTATGAAAATATGATTTCCGGTGAAAAGTTAGCCGGGGACCAATTGAATCGAGTACGCTACGAACTGGCCAATATATATTTATCCGAAGAGAAAGACAATGATCGCGGAATGGCACTGTTACAGGATGTGACGGAAGCCGGTGGACAGCACGAGAGTGATTCCCACTACCTCATCGCACAGCATTTGTTGAAAGCCAAGAATCTTGAAACTGCAGAAATACATGTTCAAAAATATTCAGCAGTTTCATGTACAGATGATCGTGTAAAATCAAAGATGTATGATTTGGGAGATGCCTGTGAAAAAGCAGGATTGAAACATCAGGCACGTGGGCTGTTTAGTAAAGTCTCTGCCAGTGACAGTGACTTCAAAGATATAAAGGACCGTATTAATACTTTAAATAAATCGTCTGGTAGCAGAAGAGAAATTCCTGAAGCTGTTATGGTCGCTGATATATGTGAGTCATCCAAAATGATGGACCTGTATGGAGATGGGGCCACTTACATCATAAAAAATGCACTCGAAGATATAATGTTCCCCATATTCAAGGATAATAAATCATCCTTTACTAAGAGTACCGGTGATGGGTTTTTGGTCTGTTTCCCAAATTCAAAGTGTGCGTTGGACGCGGTAATCCAGGTTATGGAGAGTGTAAACACATACAATTCCAAAGTCGTGGATGGCCCTCAGATACATCTGAGATTTGCTATCCATTTTGGTGAGGTTAGAGTCATGCCTGACGAGGATCGTCATGGAACAAATATTAATATTCCATTTCGTGTGGAGGGGCTCAAGGTAGATGGCCTTGTCGAAGTCAAAGATGGTATTTCACGAGAGGAGTTTACATTAATAGATCGCATCTTTATTACTGAGGCTTTTTACAACTCTATAACAAAGAAAGAGGATTTTACTATTCGCTATCTGGGATTATTTGAACTTCGCAATATAACCGGTATGCACAAAATCTACCAGGTTATGACCGGTAATGAAAAGTAAGGATATTCTTTGCCACACTCATTTTCTTTTTGGAGCGTGGTGAAAGATTTACATCAAATTATCTTTTCTATTTTATCTTCCTGATTGATTTCAAGTCCTCCTCAGCCTTTGAACCATTTTTCCTTACGATCTTCAATCCATACCTTGCTCTCCTCTGCCTCTACTACCATCTTGCAGAACGCCAGATCAAGGTCGGCGCCCTAGGCCTTAGCCTTATTATCACATTCAATCATCTCTCGCATTAGTTATAAGATTTAGAAATACCTGTCTTAATTCACGAGATGGCCACTGGTAATGCAGCTATGCCTTTTACCCTCCACTATCCATACCAAACAGTACATTTATATGCGTTATCAACTCTAAGTGTTTAAAAGGTTTGCGAAGAATGAAATCTACCTCTAAATCTTCACTTACTATATTCTGGCTCTCTTCGTTCCAGCCAGTAATTATCCCTATCTTCGGTTTCCTTGTTAAACCGTTAAGAACGTTCACCAATTCCTTTCCAGAGACATTCGGCATGGCAAGGTCAGATAACACAAGGTCAAAGTCTTCGTTTTCTATCATATTTATAGCTACAGCACCATTATCCGCCATTTTAACATTGTGCCCACTTCTGGAAAGGAATTGATTTAGTATATATCGTATACCCTCTACATCATCTACCACCAGGATACGTAAGCTTTTTGCGTTTGTTTTGTGTTCAGTATTAGGAGTTTTTATTAGACAGGCACTTCTATTGCTAGCCGGAAATTGCAAGGTAAATGCCGTGCCCCTTCCCTGCTCACTATCTATCTCTATTCTGCCGCCATGTCTGGTCACAATGCCGTAAACCGTACTCATGCCTAATCCGGTACCTTCTACCCCCTTCGTAGAAAAAAATGGGTCAAATATATTTTTCTTCACAGCATCAGACATGCCCTCTCCGTTATCAGAGACTTTTACAAACACGGTATCATCAACATTCCATGTACTGAACGTAAGATTACCGCCACCAGGCATTGCATCAAGTGAGTTGTTAATTAAGTTGATAAATATTTCTCTCATTTCAGAATGTTTACACATAATAGGCGGAATGCTTTTCATACATTCTGTTTCCATTTTGTAGCCTATGCCTTTCGCCTGCGCCTCATTCTTCCATCTGGGTTTTGTAAAACTAATTGAATGCTTTATCAACTCCCTGATATCAGAAGGTACAAGTTCTTTAGTATCTTGATATGTACTAGTAAATTTAAGCATATTGCTGGATATTTCAGTCCCATCATCGGTGGCTTTCATGATGGTGTGAAGTGCATCAGTCAAGACTCTATCATCTTTATAGGCTCCATCCAGCAGCTGTACATTACCAGATATAACAGCAAGAAGATTATTAAACTCGTGGGATATACCGGCAGTGATTGCACCGATGGATTTCAGCTTTTCTGACTGTATGAGTGCCTCTTCCATCTTCTTTCGCTCGGTGATGTCGTGCACCAATGCAACAAAGTAATCTACTGAACTATCAGGTTTACGCACCGCATTTGCCGAGATTACAGCATAAAGAATACTGCCATCCTTGTGTATAAAACGTTTCTGCATGGAATAGCCATCTATCTCTCCGGCAAGCACTCGATTAAACTGCGCCAGATCTGACTCCAGATCACCAGAATGGGACAACTCTGCCCAGGTCAGCCTGGAGAAATCATCTCGCGAATAGCCGAACATGTTGCAAAGTGTATCATTAAACTCAACCCAGCCTTTTTCCAGTGAAGTTATTGCCATACCAATCAGGCCCAGATCGAAGTACTGTCGAAAACGTTGCTCACTTTGCGCCAACGCCTCCTCTGTCCTTTTGCGATTGGTAATATCATCTTTAACAGCAATGTAATTCGTAATAACACCTTTATCATCTTTAACAGGTGAAATAGACACCGCTTCCCAATAGAGATCCCCATTTTTCTTTTTATTGCAGAATTCCCCGTTCCATTCTCTACCGGATATAATAGTTCTCCATAACTCGTTGTACACTTCGTCGGATGTTTTACCAGATTTTAAAATTCGTGGATTTTTTCCTATGGCATCCTCGTGGCTATAACCAGTAAGTTGTGTAAACTTTGGATTAACATACTCTATATTGCCTCCAGTATCTGTAATTACAACCGTAGCAGAACAGTGTTCCATGGCATGTGATAATTTGTAAATTTTCTCTTCTGCTCTTTTGCGTTCTGTAATATCATGATAGTGTTCTATGCGACCGCCTGCGTATAACCCTGACTTAATCGGCATACTTTTGTATACCAACCAACGTTCATCACGCTCTCCTTCTTGCAATACATGGCACTCAAATTCCTCCAGGTATATGTTGGTCTCATATGCTAAGGATACCTTATCAGCAAAGATTTCCGAATCTTCAAATATATGCTGAATTTCATCACGAATAGTCTGCCGTTTATCCTTTCCTATTATCATATCCCGATTCAGGCCAAAATACCTTTCTATGGCCTTATTCACCCAGGCAATCTGTAAATTTGCATCCAGTATAAAGATACCAACTGAAGAATTATCCAGAACCTCATCAACTAACAACCGGAGCCTGTCTTCCGATTCATGCGGTTCACTCTTACCTGCTTTACGAATGGCAGATACATCTTTCCTGATTTGATTTTTCTTCTTCATATATGATATCTCTGTAGTAAACTTTCAGTAATCAATGATTTGCACATTTTTATAATCTGATAAATCCCGCACCATAGCGTATCATATTGCAAAACAATTACCATCAGCGTAAGAGGATTTATTTGTAGAGCTAATGAGGTTTTCTTGTAGGCAATTGCCTACAAAGAGCAGGAAGGTGAGTATATGAATTCAGCAGTGAAGTGTGTTAAATTTTGAGAGAAGACAGTGTAAATACTTGTGATTGGCAAACATATTAACTGATGAAGTCGTTTTTAACAGCATACTTAATCAGTTCTGCATTATTTTGAAGGCCAAGCTTTTGAAGGATACGTGATCTGTATGTACTCACCGTTTTTGGGCTAATCACCAATCTTCCAGCAATGCTTTTAATGCCTTCCCCTTCAACTAGCATACGCATTACTTGGAATTCACGACTGGAAAGTTTTTCATGGAACTTAATTATTTGATTATCGCCCAGAGAATGGGCTAGCCTTAGAGCAAGAGATGGACTAATGTATTTTTCCTTTTTAAATACTTGCTTAATCGCTCGAATTAATTCTGCGGGAGCACTCTTCTTTTCTATATATCCGTCAGCACCCATTTTTATAGCTATGATGGCATATTGATCCTCAGGATAGAGACTTAAGACAAGGACTGGAAGGTTCGGATGATTTTCCTTTATTTCAGCTAAGGTATCAAGTCCCATAGCATCAGGCATGTTGATATCCAATAAGAGCAGATCATATGAACCGTCGCTCAGCTGTTCAAGCATCGACTTACATGTTTCAGCAGCATTTACTTTAATGTCATCACTGCTATCAATAGTTATAATTTGCCTTAACCCCTCCAAAATAATTGGATGGTCATCTGCAATAAGTATCTTCATATTTCTCTGCTTAATTGTTTACAGGAAAACTCATTGTTACTGTTGTTCCTTTACCAGAAATACCGAAAAACTTAATATTACCATTGCTATGAGACACACGTTCTTTTATGCCAAGTATTCCTATCGATTTTATACTAGAGACTTCATCCTCTGTAATACCTCTACCATTATCAGCAATAACAAATGTTACTTCATCATTTATAACCTTAAGATTTATATTTAACCGTGTCGCCTTTGAATGTCGAGCAACATTTGTTAATAATTCCTGAAATACTCTGAAAATATTTGTTGCTAGATGATTACTAACTATTGTGGAGAACTGTTTACATACCAATTGACATCTAATTCCCGTTTTTATTTGGAACTCTCCAACTGACCATTCAATTGCCGCCCTGAGCCCTAGGTTATCAAGGATTGACGGCCTCAAATCCAAAGAAAGCTCTTGTACCATTTCAATTGCAGATTCAACATTTGTTAATAAGTCACTTACCAGCGGAGCAACTACACTCTGTTCTGTCTC
>JABGRF010000233.1 GCA_018648405.1 Candidatus Scalindua sp. | reverse complement strand
TCAACTATTAACCAAACCAACCAATGCTTATAAAACGCAGGACAAAGATAATAAACACAAATGGACTACACGCAAGGCCTGCGACGCGTTTTGCAGAAGTAGCTAATAAATTCAATTCAGAGATTTTTGTTAAAACAGAAAATAAAGAAGAAGTAAACGGAAAAAGCATTATTGACCTCTTAACACTGGGCGCAAAGAGAGGAACCGAATTATTAATAACTGCAGATGGAGAAGACAAGGAAATCGCCTTAGACGCATTAGAAGGCCTTGTAAATGACGGATTTGAAGAGGACAGCATGGAAACGAGAAAAGGCATTGCTGTCTCTCCGGGTGTAGTAATAAAAGACGCATTTGTTTTGGAAAGCGAAGGCTTTCGAATTCCACGCCACCTTATCAAAGAAGAAGAAATTCCCAAAGAAATATCCAGACTGGAAGAAGCAACCAAAGTAGCATGGGAAGAAATTGAGAAACTGGAAGATCGTGTTTCAACAAATTTAGGCTCAGAAATTGGTTCTATCTTTGCAACCCACAAATTAATGCTTCAGGACAAGCTGTTACTACGTGAGTTCACCAAAAAGGTAGAACAACACCGGTTTAGCGCTGAATATGCTGTTACATTAGTCTTACGCGTATATATAAAAAAATTTGAAAGTGTTGACGACCCCTATCTCGCGGCAAGAGTTGGGGATATTTATGATATAGAAAAAAGGCTCTTGAGGAATTTATTGGGAGAGAAAAGGGAGGAGCTCAAGAACCTTACAAAAGAGGTTGTTGTTGTTGCTCATGATCTCAGCCCTTCTCAAATAGCATCTTTAGACACTACAAAAGTACGTGGCTTTGTAACTGACCTTGGCAGCAGGAATTCGCATGCTGCAATTGTTGCCAGGGCTTTGGGGATACCTGCTGTAGTTGGTCTGAAAACTGCAACAGTTGATATTTTTGGTGGAGACCGTGTTATTATAGACGGCAACCGAGGAGATGTAATTGTAAGGCCAGACGAAGAAACCATCAAAGAATATCAATTAATAGAGAAGGATTTCCATGTCTTCGAAGAAAAACTCACCTCTGAACTCAAAGATTTACCTGCCGTAACTTTAGATGGCAGGAAAATCATGATATTAGGTAATATCGAATTCCCTCGTGATATCAGTCCAAATTTAAACCAGGGTGCTGCTGGTATTGGTTTGTATAGAACAGAATTCTTGTTTCTCGGCAGCAATGAATCACCAACAGAAGAAGAACATTTTAAAGCCTATTCACAATCTGTGCAGGAGCTAGGAGACAAACCGTTAATTATCAGAACCGTTGATTTAGGCGGAGACAAATTCTTTCCTGCAAACAGTAACACCGAACTTAATCCTTTTCTTGGCTGCAGATCTATTCGCTACTGCCTGGAGCACCCAGACATTTTTAAATCACAGCTTAGGGCGATCTTAAGAGCATCTGCATTAGGTAACGCAAAAATCATGTTCCCATTAATCTCTTCGTTACAAGAGCTGCGGAAGGCAAAGGATATTGTAAATGAGGTAAAGGAAGAACTGAATCAAAAGGGAATAGATTTTGATGAAAAAATAGAAATTGGTATTATGATCGAAGTACCGTCTGCCGCTATGGTAGCAGACGATCTGGCAAAAGAAGTTGATTTCTT
>JABGRF010000314.1 GCA_018648405.1 Candidatus Scalindua sp. | reverse complement strand
GGAGAACCCTTCCTCTGTCCAACTATGACTTTAAGGCCACTTTCGCGGAGGTTCTGCGCATGGGCATGTCCCTGGCTGCCGTAGCCGATTATTGCTATCGTTTTACCTTTTAGCGGTTTAATATTAGCTTCTTTATCTGAATAGAGTTTTGTCATGTCATTCCTTTCTATAATTGAAGTATTAATGTATGTGGAAACCCTCTCGCCAAACAATCTGTCAGGTGAGAAGGTTTTTTCACTACCGTTAATGTATAAATTAAATATTTTCTATTATTTGTCCGTCTTTCATGACAATCCTGTTTCCAACTATTGTCATTACTGCTTTCCCCTGAAGCTTCCAACCGTCGAATGGGCAGTTCCGTGCTTTAGAGAAAAACTTGTTAACATCTACTTTCCATCTCTTTTTCAAATCAATTACTACTATGTTTGCTTTAGTTCCCGGCGTTAGAGTGCCAATCCCTGACTTGTCCAGACCAAAGATTTTGGCCGGCAAAATAGTCATTTGCTCTATTGCCTGTTTCAGCGTCAAGATTCCGGGTCGAACCAGATGTGTTAACACCAGGCCTAAAGTTGTTTCTAAACCGATAAGCCCAAAAGCGGCCTTGTTAAAAGGCAGGTTTTTGTCTTTTGCTGAATGAGGTGCATGGTCACTGGCAATAACATCAATTGTTCCGTCAGCTAATCCCTGTTGTACCGCCTTGACATCTGCTTTTGATCTCAACGGAGGGTTAACTTTTGCGTTAGTACCAATGTTCTTAACTGCATCTTCACTTAATAAAAGATGATGCGGTGCTGCTTCTGCCGTTATTTTTACACCTCGTTTTTTTGCTTTAGCAATTTCTGATACAGATTTGGCAAGGCTGACATGGGAGATATGGATTCTGGCACCTGTCTTCTCTGCCAGTCCTATATCACGCATAACAAAATCAGCTTCAGCCTCGTACGGCTGCTTCGTTACAGAATCAGGAAAATTTCGCAGATTCTCTTTTTTCTCGTTTTGTCTTTTGCGATATTTTGGTGATTCTTCACAATGGGGATTCACCAAAATATTACACTCTTTACCCTTCTTTAGTGCATTAAGCATCATCTTTTCTCCAGCGACAGGATGTCCGTCATCAGAGATCGCCTTCGCACCTGCTTTTTTTAATCTTTCAACATCTACTAATCTGCTTCCGTTCAGCCCAACTGTAGTAGCTGATTTTGAATAATAATTAATTATACTCTCTTTTTTAGCAATTTTCAGAAGCTGGGCAAGTCGTGACGGAGTATCAATCGGGGGGTTCGTATTTGGTTCCGCTATTACAGTAGTAAAACCACCCGCAGCCGCCGCCCGCGAACCAGAATGAAGATCTTCCTTATGCTCTTGCCCCGGTTGCCTGAAATGAACATGTACATCTACAAGCCCGGGAACTACTATTTTATCTTTAGCATCTACGACTAAAGCTTCTTTATCTTTAATATTTTTACTGATTTTCTCAATCTTGGAGTTGCTGATCAAAACATCAAACACGCCTGTTTTTTTGTTTGGGACATTATAAACAGTACCGTTTTTGATTAAAATCTTTTTATAATTAGTCATTACTTAAACTTCGCATAAGAGTCCTATTTTGGCCCACGGTTCATGGCTATCCTGCCGGTACGTGCAACTTCCTTTA
>JABGRF010000008.1 GCA_018648405.1 Candidatus Scalindua sp. | reverse complement strand
CCTTTCAGTGTCCTCGTATATAAATCTATTGCTAGTTTCAGGTTTTCTTCGTTAAAAAGGGGCGCAAACGATTTGCCTATAAATTCTTCCGTTTTATGACCGGATAATTTTTCAAATACATGATTCATATATAGTACATTTCCTTCTGTATCACAGATGTATGCAAGATCAGAAATATTATCAAATAATAATTCATATTTCTCCAGGAGACTCTCATTGTGCTGGTGAACAGGAATCTCTTTATTTAGCTGTTTATCTACGATTATTAAAGCTCCTTAGGATTTTGGAATAAAAAATATATTATGCAAGATCTAAAACGGAATAGAGTGGTTACTCTATATAACAAGCGCACTTATGTCAAGTATGCAAAATGTTTGTAAATCTTCTTTGGCTTTATTGGAAATACAGTTTTCGTTTGACACCGTTATGTCTGTATAGATATAATGATTCCAGTTTGATGAAAGTAAAATTTAAAATATGGATGGAGCAGGATGGTAGTGTGGCCTTTGCCGAAGGAAGAAGGATGCTTCTTGAGGCTGTAGACCGTTTAGGTTCTTTGAACGCAGCGGCAAAGGAGTTGGGTATGTCGTACAGAGCTGCATGGGGGAAGATAAAGGCGACAGAAAAAGCGTTAGGCCTGAAACTATTAGATGTTACAACCGGTGGAAAGGGTGGCGGTGGAGCGAAGCTTACCGATGAGGCGAGAGAGCTTGTATCGTTATATAATCGCTATATGCAGAAAATAAGCTTGGTAGCAGAAAAAGAGTTTAAGCTTATGTTTAAACAGAAATAGGAAAACTTGTCTTAATTTAGTATTTACGGGATTATTATAAATGGCCAGTAAGGTTTCCGGTACGATTACAAAGGTGGTAAAAGGGCATATCCATGCTAATGTTCAGATCCTGTGGAAGTCTATTCCATTGAGTGTTGTTATTACAACGGCGTCCTGCGAGGATATGCATCTTTCTGAAGGCGACTCTATTACCGTCCTCATCAAGGGTACGGATGTTATGCTTGCAAAATCATTCTCCGGTATGATCAGCGCAAGGAACAGGGTCAGCGGAATAGTAAAACAGATTATCGAGGGAGACGTTGTGTCCAAGGTGTTTGTGGAATCGCAGGGTGAGATGTTACATGCCATTATCACCAATACATCTCTGAAAGAGATGGATGTTCGTGAGGGCAATGAGATAACGGCAATTGTTAAATCAACAGAGTTAATACTCTATAAAGAGACTTGAGTTATGAAAAAAATTATGGGATACGGGTTACTCACTGTATTCGTCTTGATATTTGGTTTTTCACTTCCTGTTCAGGCAGGTGACAGTATTCTGATTGCTGCTGCATCGAATCTGAGATTTGCTATGCATGAGATCTGCCAGGATTTTCAGGAAGAGAATTCATCTATTCAGACAAAGGTGTCATACGGTTCTTCAGGCAACTTTTTTGCACAGATAAGTCAGGGGGCGCCTTTTGACATTTTCTTCTCTGCGGACGCAACATATCCGGAGCTGCTTGAGAAGGAGGGCTTAACAGCAAAGGAGATGCAAAAAGTTTATGCTGTGGGTAAGATCGTCCTCTGGGTTCCAGAAGAGTCTAAAGTAGATCCTGATACAGGATTGCAGGCCGTTACATTCCCTGCTGTAAAGAAACT
>JABGRF010000348.1 GCA_018648405.1 Candidatus Scalindua sp. | reverse complement strand
GTTGTAACCATCAATATCATACTTATAATTCCGTTAACCGTGAAGAAGGCTAGATTAATTTTTGACAGGTCATGCGGTTTTATAAGGGAATGTTCATAAATCAGCATTATACCAACAAAGACGACTCCCCCCAAATAGACATAATTCAGGCTGGTAAAGTGCATAAATAAAACCAAGGTGATTACTACTAGAATGTGCAGCACTGAAGATAGTTTCAGTGAGTTCTTAATTCCCATCATTTTCGGGATAGAATGCAGTTTAGCTTTTATGTCGGACTGCAGATCCTGACACGCATATATAATATCAAACCCTGCAGTCCAAAGCAGTACGGCTAGAGCAAGTACAAAAGGAGCGGCTGCAATCCTACCTGTGACACCAATCCATGCGCCTATTGGGGACAATGAGAGTGAGAGTCCCAGGACAATATGTGAAAAGTTAGTAAATCTTTTGGTGTATGAGTATCCAAAAATCACTAGGAGTGCTAACGGAGATATGATTAAAGATAGACGATTCAACATTCCGGCACAGACCACAAATAAGATCGTACAAGATATTGTAAAAACCCATAAATTCGTTTTACCTATATTGTTTTGGAGTTGGATACGATATGCCGTTCTGGGATTGTGAATGTCGTATTTGGCATCTACAAGCCTGTTGAATGACATTGCACAACTACGAGCCATTACAAGCGCACCAATTATTAACAATAACCGTCTTATTTCTGGCATTCCTCCTGCCGCAATAAAAGCGCTCATAACAGCAAATGGAAATGAGAAAATAGTGTGCGAAAACTTTATTAGTTTAAAAATGGTGAAAAGCCTTAAAAGCTTACTTTGTTCAGGCTCTATTACATTTTCTTCATTTTTGATACTTTGCATGGTTAATACCGTAATGTATAGCTTTAAAAACTATTTAATGTTTTAATTTGTTCAATATATGCACTTATCTAACGGGTATGATAACATTTATGGATAAGTTTACAAATATATTTGGCACTTTCTGCCCCACAACCCTGAAAAAGTTATTTATATATCATTTTTTCTGGATAACAAAAATTAGCTTATCATTAATCAGTGCAAAATCCAGTTGTTACCAGCAGGAAAAATAGATGATATATCGTTCGGTCAATTGATTTAATTCCTTTTAATTACTTGACTTCTGTCTGTCTGTTATATAAAATTCAATTAATTTTTGAATGTCTGGCACTGCTTTTTTTATTTAAGATTTATACAGCATAAAGTTGTAGTGCGAGTTTATATAGGGTTGTCTTATGTGAATAAAGGATTGAAAACCATTTGTACTAACATGGAATGTTTTTTTGGTTTAAACTAAATTGAATTAAGATGCAACTGCAATCATATCAATTGGTTGCTATTTTAATAAGAAATTTAATGTAAATGTTTTTTTATAAAAAAATGTTATAAGATCCAATGGACTGGATCGTTATTTTGACTCAGATTTTTTGTAACGTAAGTTTTTTTATAGATAAAACAATTTTGGCTAGTTTAAGACCATTCCAGACAAAAGTGCTTATTTGTCTTTAGGTGTCAATTGTAAGTGCTTTTAGTTAGTACTCTTCCACACTTCAATTCCTTAATACTTCAGTTTTTGTATATTCACGAGATTCTAAGGCTTCACTCAATTTTGTTTAATATTTTTTTGAATGCAAGGAGGGGATGACTTATTGATTATATTACTTCAAATCCATTAATATACTTTCCAATACTTCCAGTTTGCATAGTTTTCGGTTTTTTAATTTGTTATTTGTTCTTTAAATTACGTCAAGTAAACAGAGAAAAAGCATCTAAAAACGTAATTAAAGAGGCTGAATTAGAGGCGGAAAGAATAGTTAAGGGCGCTGATATAGCTGCCAGAGAAGAGTTGTACAAGCGTAAGGAGGGCTTTGATAAGGAAACGCAAGATACAAGGCATGAATTACGTCAGTTGGAAAAGCGTTTGAGCAAAAGGGAAGACAATCTTGAGAGAAAGATTGATATCATGACAAAGAAGGAGAAATACATAGAAGGTATGGCTTCGAATTTGTCGAACAAGGAGAAAGATGTTAATAAGAAAAGCTCACAACTTGATGATCTGATTGAGGAGGAGAAAAATACTCTCTATAAGGTTTCAGGGTTATCTGCAGATGCTGCAGAAAAGTTACTGCTAACCCGTCTGGAAAAAGAACTTGAAAGGGAATGTGCCGGCTTAATAGAAAAATACACAAATAAAGCCAAAGATGAAGCTGAAAAGAATGCCATATCAATAGTAGGAACTGCCATACAGCGATATACAGCGAACAATACTGTTGATAATGTTGTGAGTACAATTGAGTTGCCTGGTGACGAAATGAAAGGACGAATTATTGGTAGAGAAGGCAGAAACATACGTGCCTTTGAGAAAGCAACTGGTATAGACGTAATCGTTGACGACACTCCAGGAATTATTGTTCTTTCAGGCTTTGATGGTGTTCGTAGAGAAGTTGCCAGGTTGGCTATGAAAAAATTGATAGTAGACGGTAGAATTCATCCTGCACGTATAGAAGAGGTAGTACAAGAGACTGAAAAAGATATTGAGCAGATTATTCTGGAGACAGGTAAGCAGACAAGTTTTGAACTGGGAATACACGATCTGCATAAGGAAATCATTAAACTGATAGGTCGCTTAAGGTATCGTACCAGCTATGGCCAGAACCAGCTACAGCATTCAATAGAGGTTTCACACCTTGCAGGAGTTTTGGCTGGTGAATTGAAACTTGACGCACAGATAGCAAGGAGGTGTGGCCTTTTACATGATATAGGCAAGGCGCTTAGTGCGGAAGTTGAGGGTACTCATGCCATTGTTGGAGCAGACTTTGCTAAGAGGTATGACGAAAAACCAGAGATAATAAATGCAATTGCATCGCATCATGAAGAGGTTCCTTCTGAAACGGTGTATTCTGTTTTGATAAATGCTGCTGATGCAATTTCAGCCAGCAGGCCGGGAGCCAGACGTGAAACTCTTGAAAAATATGTTAAACGTCTGGAGAAGCTGGAAAGTGTGGCAATGTCTTTTAAAGGAGTTGAAAGCGCGTTTGCAATACAGGCTGGTAGAGAAGTCAGGGTTATCGTTCAACCGGATAAAGTCAGTGATAGTTTAGCCTCAAAGATTTGCCATGATATTGCCAAAAATATTGAAGAAGAACTTGAATATCCGGGAGAAGTGACAGTTACTGTGATCAGGGAAAAACGGATAATCCAGAAGGCAAAATGATGTACATTAGTTATGATGTAATAGTTGTTGGTGGGGGACATGCCGGATGCGAAGCGGCACTGGCGTCTGCAAGAATGGGCATGCAGACAGCATTACTGTCAATGAACCTGGATACAATTGCGCAGATGTCTTGTAACCCCGCAATTGGAGGATTAGCAAAAGGACAACTAGTACGTGAAGTAGACGCACTTGGCGGTGAAATGGGTAAGGTAATTGATGAAACCGCCATCCAGTTCAGGCTTCTTAATGCCAGTAAGGGCCATGCAGTACGATCGCCCCGCGCTCAGGCAGATAAAAAACGGTATCAATTTACAATGAAGAAGAGATTGGAAGAGCAGGTCAATCTCTCATTACGACAGGATAGCGTTGAGAAAATTGTAATTGAAAACAGTGAGATTCTGGATCTAATTGGTAAAAGTGGTACAAGGTACAGGTCCAAGGCCGTAATTATTACAACTGGTACTTTCCTAAATGGATTAATACACATTGGTGACTCGCAGATGCCTGGTGGAAGAGCGAGTGAGCCGTCATCTGATAAATTATCAACATGTCTACTGGATTTAGGTTTTGAGATAGCAAGACTTAAAACTGGCACATCACCACGTCTCAACGGTAGCAAAATAAATTATGATATCTTGCAACCTCAAGAGGGTGATAAACAACCTACAGCATTCTCCTTTTCTACCAAAGATCTCCAAAGACCTCAGGTCAAATGTTTTATAACACATACAAATAAGTTAACACACGAAATCATAAAGTCCAATCTGGACCGTTCTCCACTTAATACAGGGCAAATCAAGGCTACCGGGCCAAGATATTGTCCTTCAATTGAAGATAAAATCACTAGATTTCCAGATAAAGAACATCATCAAATATTTATTGAACCAGAAGGGCTGGACACGACAGAGGTGTATTGTAATGGTATTTCTACCTGTGCTCCATTTGATGTTCAGGAAGCAATGGTTCACTCTATAAAGGGATTAGAGAATACAAATATTACACGTTACGGGTATGCAATAGAGTACGATTATGTTCCACCTACTCAAATTAAACCATCTCTAGAATCGAAAAAAATTGAAAACCTGTTTTTGGCCGGTCAGATTAACGGTACTTCCGGTTATGAAGAAGCTGCTGCACAGGGAATCATGGCTGGAATAAATGCAGTATTAAAAATACAAAAAAGTAAGCCATTTTTACTTGATCGTTCAGAAGCGTATATTGGTGTATTAATTGATGACCTGGTTACAAAAGGTACTCGTGAACCTTATAGAATGTTCACTTCAAGGGCAGAGTATAGACTTGTTCTCAGGCATGATAATGCAGATAGAAGGCTCATGAAATATGGTTATCAGTATGGTTTGATCAGTAAAGATCAAATGGATGAGTTGTTAAAAAAAGAAGAGATTATTTCTGAAACAAATGAGTATATCGAGAACAAAAGAAGCGGTGCAGATACATTGTTAAAACTGTTGAGGCGTCCAGACATGAACTTTGGTGACTTGTTGGGACTGGACAAAGAATTGAAGGAGAGAAATATCTCTTTTCCTGCACAAGAGCAGGTAGAGATTGAGGCTAAATATAAAGGCTATATCAGTAGACAAAACCAACAGATCGAGAAGTTTAAAAAGATGGAAAATCTTTCACTCCCTACACAGTTTCATTATGATAGCATACCGGGATTAAGAAAAGAGGCGCAACAGAAGCTGGACCTGTTTCGGCCGGTTTCATTGGGGCAGGCATCTCGTATCTCAGGAGTGTCACCTGCAGATATCTCAATACTGATGGTTTATCTGTTGAGCAAAGGCAAGAATGACACTCGATCAGTATCTATTTAACAATATTGTTAAATAGAAGTTTAAGCTGAATCAGGAAGGTATATACTGAAATGTAGAACTACCTTTTCATATTCATGCTCATTAAAAATTCGGCATTTGTCTGGGTTTTAGATAATCTGCTTGAAAGGAGTTCCACTGCCTCTGACGGACTCATTTCATTGAGAACCCTTCGTAGCACCCATACTCTCTTTAATTCCTCAGGATCAAGTATTAGTTCTTCCTTCCTGGTTCCAGATCTGTTTATATCAATTGCAGGGAACAACCTTTTATCTGCCAATCTCCTGTCCAGGTGCAGCTCCATATTGCCAGTGCCTTTAAACTCTTCAAAGATTACCTCATCCATTCTACTGCCGGTATCTACAAGTGCGGTGGCAATAATGGTCAAGCTTCCGCCTTCCTCGATATTTCTTGCAGCACCAAAAAATCTTTTAGGTTTTTGAAGTGCATTTGCATCTACTCCACCAGACAATATCTTTCCACTATGTGGGATTTCGGTATTGTATGCCCTTGCCAGACGTGTGATTGAGTCAAGCAGTATGACTACATCCTTTTTGTACTCTATCATGCGTTTGGCTTTTTCTATTACCATTTCCGCAACCTGTACATGGCGACTTGCCGGCTCATCAAAGGTGGAACCAATTACCTCTGCATCTACAGCTCTGTCCATCTCCGTTACCTCTTCCGGACGTTCATCTATTAGTAGTATTATGAGGTTAACCTCAGGATGGTTTTTTGATATGCTGTTTGCTATTTCTTTAATAAGGACCGTTTTTCCAGTACGAGGTGGTGCGACAATCAAACCTCGTTGTCCTTTGCCTATTGGAGTAACCAGATCCATTATTCGCATCTCTATTTCATCTTTTTTAGCTTCCAGCATAATACGTTCGTCAGGATGAAGCGGTGTTAAGTCATCAAAAACACACATTTGATTTAACATGTCAGGGTTTTCATAGTTTATAGCTTCTACTCTGAGGAGTGCAAAATATCTTTCATTCTCTTTAGGAGGACGTATTTGCCCTGAAACGGTATTACCAGTTCTTATGCCAAACCGTCTGATTTGTGATGGTGAAATATATATGTCGTCAGGACATGGTAAGTAATTATAGTCTGGTGAACGTAAGAAACCGAAACCTTCCGGCAATACCTCAACTACTCCCTCACCATACATAAGACCATTCTGATTTACTCGTTCCTTAAGAATTTTAAATATCAATTCTTGTTTTTTCAGGCCGGAATACTCTTGTATTTTTTCCCTCCTGGCAGTGTCTTGAAGTGATTTTATTGTCATCTTCTGCAGTGCCGTGATATGCATATCACCTTTTTTAATCTCTTCATATTTTTCATTTGTGTTTTTGTCTACGGCAGGTGCACTGGCTTTCTTGGCAGGCCTGACAGCCTTCGTAGTAGTTTTCGCTTTTGTAGTCTTTGTTGAAACCATGTTATTCTCCAAATTACTTTTTTGTTATAAATTGACACCAAAAATCTTTAACTTGATTTAATGTGTTCTCTTTAGAATTGTTATTATTAATGATAACGTCTGACTTTTCTCTTTTATGTGGTATTAAGTCTTGAAATTTTTCTCTTTTTGCTATTTCGTCTAAAGGCCACTTGCGGCTGTTTTGGACTCTTGACACGCAACCGTTTTTCTCCGTATCAATAAACAGCACGATGTCACATATATCTATCAATTTTGATTCAACTAATAGTGCCGCATCTAGAACTATAGCTGTTGTTGCTGCCTTGGCATGCAGTTTGGCAATTTTACTTCTAATTTGTTCAATTGCTTTTGGATGAATTATACTATTTAATGCAGAAACCTCTTTTTTGTCTGAGAATACAATTTCTGCTAATGCATCTCTTTTTATTTTGCCGTTATTGTCCTGTAAGTGGCTTCCCCATCTTTTCGTGATTTCATGTGCTATATCATTGGTGTTAATGAGTTCATGGCATATTTTGTCGGCATCAATAAGATCCGCACCCAGCGAATCCAGCATTTCTGCTATTGTACTCTTCCCACTTGCTATGCCACCTGTAATACCTATTACCTTCACTCTCTGCTTCATTCAGTTGTTATCATGATTTTCAGCAAGAAAAGAATTAAAACCATATTCGGTGAATAGTTCATTCAGTTTAGTATTATTAAAATCTGCCAAGCGACACTCTTCGATACTAAAGTCCAGAGGAACTTCTATATCTATGGTTGCCAGGCGCATTGATAGTCTGGCAGATTCAGCAAATTGTACTAAGTTTTCCTGTCTTTTCTTTCCCTTTATCTTGTCAGTATTTGATAATACGTTTTCTAATGTCTTCCATTCTCTAATAAGATCTAAAGCCGTCTTAATGCCGATACCTGGCACACCGGGTATATTGTCGCTTGAGTCGCCACTGAGAGCAAGTACGTCAATAAAGCTTTTCGGCTCAATTCCCATCTCTTTTCGTATCCTATCAATGTCTCTTATTTGCTTCTTTCTCGGATTGAAAATCTTTATATATTTATCAACCAGCTGATCCATATCTTTATCAGTAGTTATTATCGTACATTCGATATTTTCCTTAGATACTTTTGTTGAGATGGTTCCAATTATGTCATCAGCTTCGAAACCCTGAATAGCAAAAAGTGGTATATTGTAAGCGTTTATTACATCAAAAATGAGGGGTATCTGGGTTATAAGATCGTCGGGTGTAGGCTTTCTATGCTCTTTATATTTTTCATATTCCTTGTGCCTGAATGTTGGCCCTTTGGAATCAAAGGCTATTGCCATGTAACATGGCCTGTCCTCTTTTAAGATCTTACGTAACATTCTGGTAAAACCATATACTGCATTTATTGGCTGGCCAGACGGTGTCGTTAATCCGCTGATTGCGTAGTAAGCCTGATATAATTGAGAATGTCCGTCGATAATAAAGAAATTTCTTGCCACTTATGGATTTATTAGTATGGAATTGTATACAGGTTTTGTTACTTCTTCATGTTTTGGAGATAAGCAAGTATTTGAGAGGTTTTTACTAGCAAAAGTCTTCAGGTGATCTTTTACTCATTCTTTCAATAAGTTATGTTCAACATGCAGATATCAGATTATGTAGGTTTTCAAAGTTAACTGCCCGTTAGAATATAGCAATAAGTACGATTGAAACTCAGAAGCTTACTATTTCGTAAAAGCGGTGTCAAGAAATGTTAAGTACCTGAACAGATGGATATATGAGGTAGACTTTTCACATACTAGTTGTGTTTACTATATTTGTCAAGTAATTTTTAAAATTAATCTTAGAGAGTATTTTTAATATATTTCTAAAGTAATTATAATTACAACTGTTTACCCGTGTTAAACTGGATTTTGAGGCATAGATAACTGGCTTATGTATGTGTCTATACGATAATAAGAAATGGTGAAAAGAGTTGAATATAAAAACGTTAAAGGCTCCGCTGTTGCCGTGAGAAGAATCTTTCGTCAACCCTTTCTCAAGGTGGGTACTCATTGCTGACCTGATACTATGGCCAACAAATAAAAGTTCCCGATACGACGTTTGTAGGTTTTAAAAAACTCTCTTCTTGTACGCGCATAGCAGGGCCTTTAACTAACCGGTTTATATCAAATGTAAAAATTTAATTCAAGCATATTCTTCATTAATGTGTAAGTCTTTGATATAGATTCTCTTGACAGAATTATTTGGTAGAAGTAGTATTGGAAAGTTTGAATTATTCGTGCTTGAATTGAAAATCTTATTAATTACTTAAGCGGAATTATTATGAAACTAGGGGCAAGTTATTTCGGCAACAGGACATTGAGACATGTCAAAAAAGATATGGAGAAGATGATAGAGGATGGGTGTAATCTTGTTGTTCATACAATGAGTGAACACGACATTGCTTATCATTCTCAGACCATGATTGATATTGTTAAGGTGAGCAGGGATGTAGGGTTGGAGGTGTTTCTGGACCCTTGGGGAATTGGCAGGGTTTTTGGTGGAGAATCATTTTCCGCATTTGTAAAATTGTTTCCGGAAGCAAGGCAGAGGTTGAGCTTTACAGAAGGTGATATTAATGTAAATAAAGCGTGCATTAATTCAAAAACTTTTAGAGATAAAATGTCACAATGGATAGACCTTGCGGCAAGCACTGGGGCAGAGGGTGTATTCTGGGATGAGCCACATCTCTTTTATGGAGAGTTTACTGAATTGTTTGGTAAAACAAGAAAAATATGGGGATGTACCTGTCCAACATGTAAAGACATTTTCAAGAACAGTTTCGATTATGAAATGCCTCAGGAGTTTACGGATGATGTAATGGCATTTAGACAGGAGACTATATTAAATTTTCTAGAATTCTTATCAGATCACTCTTCGAGCAAAGGGCTCAAAAATGCGGTTTGTGTCTTGCCATATAGTGAAGCTAAATACGGTATATATGATTGGGAAAAAGTAGTTAAGCTGAAGAATGTAGATATATTTGGAAGTGATCCATACTGGATCTCCTATAACGAACCTGTGGGTGAGTTTGTAGAAAAGGTGTCCAGAGAGGTTGTACAGTTGTGCGAAAAGCACGATAAAGAACCCCAAATATGGATACAGGGGTACCGAATTCCTGCAGGGCGGGAAGATGAGGTCTCTACTGCCATTAAGACTGCTTTTGATTCTGGTGTGAGAAATATAGCAACCTGGTGTTTCGAGGGAGGTGCCTGTATGACATACATCAGTTCAGATCAGCCGGAAATCGTCTGGGACAATATCAGCAAAGAGTTCAAACACTTACAACAAAAATAATCACCGCAGAGCCA
>JABGRF010000009.1 GCA_018648405.1 Candidatus Scalindua sp. | reverse complement strand
TCAATTGTAAAAAACCCTATCGACCGTATCAACACTGGTGACAACACTCCGGCAGTAATCCACACAGATATAGTCCCCGGCGATAAATTAAAAATCACATTTGATGCAAAAGGTGGCGGATGTGAAAATATGAGCCGTTCAGCTATGCTGACACCTGCACAAGGTAGAGAGGGTGTAATAAATTTTGTAGTAGAAACGGTCAAGACGGCAGGAGCAAATCCATGTCCACCGATAATTGTAGGAGTCGGTCTCGGTGGTACATTTGACTATTCTACCCTGTTAGCCAAGAAAGCAATATTGCGTCCGGTGGGTAGTTACAATAAAGATGATACTATTGCCAAACTGGAGATTGAGCTATTGGATAAAATCAATAAACTGGGCATTGGGCCTCAAGGGCTTGGCGGGAGGATAACGGCGCTGGCCGTACAGGTAGAAACATTTCCCTGTCATATCGCCAGCCTACCGGTAGCCGTAAATATAGAGTGCCACTCACACAGAACTAAGACTGTTGTGATTTAACAGTACCCCATTTAAAGAGGGATTTCTTAATTAATTCATATTAAATTACTATGACTGAATATATTGATCTGGAAACACCATTAGACAACTCTACTATTGAGAAACTGAAAGCCGGTGATAAAGTCAGAATCAGCGGAGTATTATACACAGGCAGGGATGCTGCTCACAAACGACTCATAGAGATGGTTGAATCAGGCAAGGATTTACCTTTTGACGTAAAAGGGCAATTGCTCTATTACGTTGGGCCTACTCCTGCCAAACCGGGACAGGTAATAGGATCTGCCGGACCCACAACAAGTTACAGAATGGACACGTATGCTCCGACTCTTATTAAAATGGGCTTAAAGGGAACAATTGGAAAGGGCAGCAGATCAAAAGAGGTAATTGAAGCAATGAAAAAGCACAAAGCCGTCTATTTTGCTGCAGTTGGTGGTGCCGCGGCACTGATTGCAAAGACAATAAAGAAAGTTGAAATTATTGCATTTGATGATCTTGGGACAGAAGCCATTCGTAAGATGGAAGTAGAGAACTTTCCGGCAATTGTCGTAAATGACACAAAAGGTGGTGATTTATACAATATAGGCAGAGAAAAGTATAAGACGCCTTTATAGCTCTTTCGATGTATCCAGAAGAGGGATTCAGCATTCCTGATTTCAGACAAAAAGCCATCAGAGCCTTTTGTCAGGGTAAGCGATGCTACCACCACCCCTACTGTAAGATTTCAAATCATTACAGTACTTTTTCCAATTCTGAAGCTGCAAACCCAACAATCGCAGAACAGAACTTCTTTCTTTCAGGAGTCTTAAATGTTCCTTTTTCCCTCCATGTACATGTCAATCCGGAACAATCCTGTTTTTTGTACCTGGCATTAAACCTTGTTATAAAGTCATTGACCTTTTCAAAAACTTTAGTGTTATCGTCCTCAATATCTACTCGCCCATATTTTAAACCTATCGCCATTACGGAACCAGTTATCGCGCCACAGACATTCCCAGTACCTCCCATACCTGTTCCAAATCCAGTAGTACACTTAAGAACCTCTTCAGGGAATTTATCAATAACACCTTCCTCTTTAATCGCATGAAGTATACTCTCGGCACAGGCAAAACCCTTCAGATAATTCTCTTTCGCCTTTTCAGGAAAAGACATA
>JABGRF010000391.1 GCA_018648405.1 Candidatus Scalindua sp. | reverse complement strand
ATTGCTTTAGATTACAGGCCATATCATTTATTGACCTTTGGTTTGGTAGATGAGGCAAGAATTACAGGATAGGCAGATGGCACGCTTTAAACTTCATTAATTAAGTTAATAGACTTTTATTTTAAATATGGAAAAGAGAGACATTCTGTTGTATATTTTTGTTTATAAAACACGAAATAATTGCTAATTATATAGTGTGTGAAAAGGCTGGAATCGCAAATTATTCGTACTATGTGGATGTAACGACGCTAAGCGTTTATTTTAGATTTATACCTTAAGGTTGTAAGGCCTTATTAAGAAGTAATTTATACAGCAACTATAATGTGTTTTTTCAAATATCTAATCAAAGGCATAAATATTGCGCTCATCAGTCCTTGCGGTTTATATGGTTAATTCTTTTAACAATGATTGGAGGAAAAAATGTTTAAAAAAATGTTGATTATAGTTTTCTTACAAGCGGCTATTGGATATCTGGTTTTGCCGGAAATAATGGCCGATGATATTGATGCACAGGGCATTTACACAAAGAGCTGCGTCATATGTCACGGTGAAGATGGTACCGGTAAGACTGATTTAGGATCAGGGCTTGGCGCATCTGACTTCAGCGACAAAGCAGTTCAGGATGGAATAACGGATGAACAGATGGTGGAACAGATTGAAAATGGATCTGAGAAGATGTTTCCATTTAAGGATAAACTTTCTGAAGAAGAGATGCATGCCCTGGTTCCGATCATAAGGGCATTTGCAAAATAAATCACAGCTACAATTAATGGAGGAATAAACAAATGAAGAAGGCTCTTTATGGCCTTGTCGTTTTGCTGTTATTTTCTGTAGTTCAGTTTAATGTATCAGATACATTTGCCGACAAAATAGGTTATAAAAAGATATTTACTAATAATTGTCAAAAATGTCACGGAAAAGATGGTAAGGGTACAAAGAGGGGGAAGGGTCTGGGCGTCCCGAATTTCACTGATAGCGAGTGGCAAGATGCTACGACAGACAAGCAGATGATCACTGCTATCACTAACGGAAAGAAGAAAATGCCAAAACAAGGGCATAAACTGAGTCCGGAAGAGATTAAGGCGGTGGTAAAATATATAAGATTCTTTGCTCCAAAAAAGAGGCGCTGAAGATGAGGAGAAATAGCTTAAAGATTGGTTCATTAGTTGTCTGTTTCGGGATTGGTTTGTGTACGGTCTTCGGGTTGTCCTCTACAGGCGTAGGAGAGGTTGCTTCACATAAGAGTGTTCCTGTGAAAGGGAAGAGAGTAGCACCGCAGGAAGGTGAGTTCGGGTACGATGAAGAGTGTCTGAAGAGAAGGCTGGGTGTTAAATCCCTAAGAGGGGCAAACCTGTCAGGGCGTGATTTGAGATGGCTCTATCTGCAGGAGGCTGACCTGTCAAAGGCGAACTTGCAGGGAGCGAATCTAAAGGGGATAAACCTGAGAAAGGCAAACCTGCGAGGGGCTGATTTGCAAGGGGCAGATCTTTCCGGTGCAAACCTGAAAGACGTGGACTTGTGTGGAGCAGATCTGACCGGTGCTGAAAATCTCGTTATCAGGCAGATCATTACAACCGTCTACGATAAAGAGACAAAATTTCCGGATGGCCTAACGTTCAGGGATATACCCAAATATAATAAGGACAGTCTGATGAGTGCTTTGGGTGTTAAGATGCTGGAGGGTGCAGAGGCGAAGGGAATGATATTGCGATGGGGAGATTTTGAAGGTGCGGAGATGCCGTGGTCATCTTTTCAGCAAGCTGACCTGACAGGGGCAAACCTATCACACACAAATTTGTCTGCATCAAACCTGCGTGATGCAAACCTGCTGGATGCAGTTTTGCAAAAGGCAAATCTGAAGAATGCGAGACTGCAGGGAGCAAACCTGAAGCATGTAGATCTACAAGGTGCAGACTTGACGAGTGCAAGTCTGCAAGATGCGAACCTGACTGGAGCAGACTTGCAGAAGGCAAAGTTGTCGTCGGCAAGCTTGTCCGGAGCAAACCTGTCAGGGGCGGATCTGCATGGTGTGGATTTGCGTGGAGCTGATCTGAGGGGAGTGAAAAGCGTAACGGTAAAGCAGCTTGCACCGTCCATCGTTGATATGCGCACACGCCTGCCGGAAGGCATAACTTTCACACAGATTCAAAAATACAAGGCCGGTGAGGGTAATTAACAGAGTTTGGAGTGCCTAAAAGTTGTGGTAATGAATAGGGTCCAGTGAATTAAATAATTATAGCGTACCTACAAGAGTGTAGATACGCTATAAAATGAGAAGTAACTTGCTCTCTATTTAGCAGGCCAGTCGACACGGGACGTTTTATGACATTCAAAGCATAAGTTTCTTAACAATGAATCAAAAACTTCATACGTTTCTACGCTGTCTCCATCTTTTGCAGTATCTGCAAGGTTTTTAGTGGCGGCAGCCATCTCTTTTGCGTATCTCTCATATTCCGCTTTCATTGCTTTGTCAGACATTTTAAATTTCCGGCCTACCAGTCCCCATTCGTCATCCGGAAAATACATATCAACCATATATTTACTGATTCTGGATATCTTATTAGACTCCTTAATCACTACATCAAAATCACCAGTTAATAATCCATCCAGAATCTTAGACATAGATGAGCCTACAGCTTTCATCGCATATTTAGTAGCCATAGAGTCATGCATAGTATCTCCTCCTGCAGCTGCATGGACTTTACTGCTTTCTCCGCTGAAGGTTAGAACCCCTGAAGTAATAACTAATGCACAAAATAAAGTTATACTCATCTGATAAATTTTCTTCATTACGCATATCCCCTTCCCATTCAAAAATATTTTAAATAAATATAAAACATCTTTTAAAATTAACTTTATTCATTAATTTATTAAATTTAGTTTAGCACGAAACGCTTCTTTCCAACAATATTATTATCCAACTTTAAAAGGTTAAGTTTTCACTTATATGGCGCGCAATATTGGTACCGTTATTGATCCGCTCAGAGATAAAATATTTAATTGATGCGTAAGCAGCGAACTATAAATGCTTTATGATTCAAGCTGTAATTTCTCAAAATATTAATTAACAAGCAGCGCCTAAGTGTGTGCGAAAATATTTCGCTTGGTTATACCACGTCTCTGCGTATATGTATTTAAATTTTTCACATTGGTTCTTTACTCTATCGATTTAAACTTTTTCATAAACCTACGGTCGATATAGTTCTTGATAGTAAAAGCAAGCTTGCCTCCCAGTACCAGTTTTTTCTTCTGCATAATACCGGTACCATCTCCCATATTGAAAATCAGTAGATATTCTCCGCCCGGATCAAAATCCTGAAGGTCGGTTTTGTCCAGAGAGGCCATGAGGTTGTGATAAAGAATCTGATTTTCCCGTACAGCGTAAACCCCAACTTTATCAAGTGGCTGGTATGCAAAATAGATACAGTCGCCACCTCCAAATATTTCCTGGTATTTAGTGCACTGCAGGTATTTATTGACAAGGAGCTCCCCGTCAGGACCGGTTGGCAATCCTGATTTCTGAAAAACAGGATACGGCTTTATTCCGTGAGCCAGGAGGATTAAGTCTTTATGATGTACCTGTCCAGATTCCATAGTGATCTCTCCTGTTTTGATTTCGCTGACAAAATCCTGTTCCAGGATTTCAATACCGCGCTTTGTCAGGGAGTGAATAATTCTGTTGCGGACGTTTTCCGTAAAACGGGCCATAAATTTTTGACCTGATAAGATTGTTATGTCAGGCATGTTATTGCAGTAGTATTTACCAAGCCTCCAGATGTTCCCGGCAGTTTCAGCTGCAGAAGGACCACCGCCAATTATTCCGATAGTTATTTTTTGTTGCGAGGTAAGTTCAAGGACACGTTCCTGAAAGTGAATAAGTTTCTCTATAGGCTTTACAGGAAAGATATCTCTGCCCTCCCCTGATACAATTGTCGTTGGAACATAACTGCCGACATTACATGAAAGCGCGTCGTAGGGAATTGTCTTTTCTGATTCAAGGTATGCTGTTTTGCTTTCAGGATCAATCCGTTCTACCCTATCCTGTATAAACACTCCACCCTGTTTCTCTACTACATGTTTTGTTGCAAAGCGGACTTCTTCAGGAGTGTATGTTTTACCCAGCATACCCGGACCCATGCCAGAGTAGTAGTGGTACGGTGAGGGACCGATAACGGTAACTTTATGACCTTTTTCAATAAATTTGTGAAGATTGGCAAGCGTCAGCATATGTGCATGCCCACCACCCGCAATTACGAGATGTTTTCCCACCGTTACCTCCGTTAGTGATGAAAAAAGAGAAACGATACTGTTTGAGAGTTTGTTGTCAATACCATGACGGCTATATCAAATAGTTTCAATCAATTTGCCTAGTTGTGCCAGGTGAGTCCGTTCTTCATCTGCAATCTGCCTTAACACTTTTTGGGATTGTGGTTCGTCGCTTCTCTCACTGGCTCGCAGATACAGGTCAAGTGCCTGCGCCTCAATTGACATTGCTACTTCAATAATGTCTGTTACTGATTCCCAGTCCGGATGAAAAAGGGTTGTATACTCTTCCGTAGTAAGACCACCTTCAAGGGTACTGACAACAACTTTTTTTTCAAACTCTTCTCTGGTTATGGAACTTGCCGTTATTTTACGATATTCCTCAAGAACACGTTCCTGATGTTTTACTTCTATTTCGGAAAGTTTTTTAAAAAGGTTTCTGGCGTTACTGTTCTTTACTTTAGCCTGCATTTCCAGATAAAAACTGCGCAGACCTTCCTCCAGGGAGTAAGCAACTACCAGTGTCTCTTCAACTGATTCATTACCGGTAAAGAGTTCCAGTCCCTTCTCTTCTGCACCAAAAGCGGCTTCACCTTTCCATGCCTTAAATCCACCTGAAAGATTATACACTTCACTGAAACCTTGTGCTGCTATCATCTGGGCTGCGACACGACTGCGTCCGCCAACGGCACAGTATACAACCGTTGTTTTATTTGAATCTATTTCATCAAGTCGTGATAAGATATCGGGCAGAGGTATGAGCCTGGCTCCGGGGATATGGCCTGCTTCATATTCATTGGGTTGACGGACGTCCAGTAGTGTAAGTTCGTCAGGAGGTTTTTTTTGTACATACTCTCTGGCCTGAGCCACATCCAACGATTTAACGGGAGTGAGAAATTGTTTCCAGCGCATAATACCCTCCTAGCACTATTCTAAATTACAAATATTTGGATGACTGTCTCGTCTCCTAATAATACATATTTCGTATAATATTTCACCTTCTTTCTCCGCTTTTCTTCCTGCATTACATAAAAAGTTTGAATTATTAATGCAATAGATGTAATCTTGCGGGAAGAAAAATCGTAATAAAAGAAGCGAGTGACATTAAACAATAATATGGCTTTTGGTAAATGTGATAATTGTGAACAGACGGTTAAAGTAAAGCAATCCGGAAAGCAGTATATTCTTCCATTGTTTTTCTTTTTCTCAGGACTTTTGGTACTCGCTTATGAGCATGATCTTGGCAGTTCAAGACCGGTCATGACTATCTTTGGGTGGCTTTCTACAACCGCCGGTTTTGTCTGGCTTGCCGTAAAAGGGATTCGTTATATTTCAAAGTGAAAAAACAGGAGTTTATTATGGATGATAAAAAGAACGAGACAGATAGTTGGAAAATTCCATGGGCCTGGATTATAGGGGTAGGTATAGGAGTGCTCATAGCAATAAAGATCTATATTTTTTTCAGAATGTAGGTTGCGTGATTACTGCTTGTTCAGTTCAGGCCTTAATCAGGTGGTTGTGTAGCACCTATAACTATCGTGTTTAGGCAGTACCAATCACATCATTTATATGTTTTGATAATATAGAGAAATCAAAGGGTTTTCTAATAATAAAGTCTATCTTTTCCTCGTCCTCTTCTGTAAAGTCTAGGTCACCCCAACCCGTAATGATACCGATCCTTGGTACTTTTTTCAGTTTATGCAGGGCCTTTACCACATCGTATCCTGACACCTTTGGCATGGCCAGATCACACAAAACAAGGTCAAAGTGCTGATTCTTTGATAGTTCAATTGCCTCAGTGCCGTTGTTAACTGTCTTGACTTTGTGACTCTGCTTAGATAATGCACTATCCATTATTTTGCATATAGCTTCTTCGTCATCTACAACCAGAATATTGAGACTCAGGTCTTTTGTTAACGGTTCAGGTATCTTTTCTTTGCTTGGTACATCAACAGTTTTGGTTGTTAACGGAAACTGCAGAGTAAATGTACTGCCTTTTCCAACCTCGCTTTCAACCGATATTCTTCCCCCATGCATCATTACTGTTTTGTATGCCATGCTTAGACCAAGTCCAGTACCCATTGGTCTCCTTGTAGTAAAGAATGGATCGAATACTTCCTTTCTCACTTCCTCTGTCATTCCCTTGCCCGTATCGGAAATACTAATAAACACAGTGCCTTCATTATTTCTTGTACAGAATGCTATTTTTCCTCCTTCCGGCATTGCATCCAAGGCGTTATTAATGATATTGATGAACACCTCTCTTATCCCTGTAGGATCACACAATATAGGAGACACCCCATTGATACTTCCCGTGTCAATCTGGTAATCTATGCTCTCCACCTGTGCCATAGTTTTCCACCTGGGCATAGTGAATTTCACAGACTGTATTATTAGTTCATTTATGTCTGAACATACAAAATCAACGTTTGCTGCATCCCTATCTGAATGTGTAAATTCACGCATCCTGTCGGTTATATTCACACCATCATCGACTGACTCCATAATAGCGTGTAAACAATCCACATGCTCGCTATTGTCCTTACAGCCCATCTGCAACAGTTGTGCATTACCAGAGATTACGTTAAGAACATTATTAAACTCATGAGAAATCCCTGCCGTTATTGTACCCAAGGATTTCAGCTTTTCTGATTGTATGAGTGCCTGTTCTGCTTTCTTACGTTCGTTAATCTCATTTGCAAGACTTTCGTTTGTTTTTAATAATTCTGTTGTGCGATCCTTAACTGTTGAGTTAAGCATACTTACAATGCCTGTATGATATTGTTTTGATAGCCTCATCACAAAAAAAACTACACATATTATTAATGTAAAAGTAGATATTAGACAAATCAGAAGTATATGAAGGAGAGACGCTTGACTAGTATATTCCTTGTGTGTACGGTTATCTAGCTCCTCAAGAAACATATTTATATGTCGCATGATCTTAACTTTAGCTTGATGATATCTTTGCCCAAATAAGATTTTTATCGCTACTTGTTGTCCAGAAACATCATTTGGAACTTCACCAGACTCACCTGTTGCTTTACCGTTTATAGCATTCATGGCAGCCTGCTCAAGTTCCACTAGTTGATCAGAATTTCTTTGAGCCTCAGCCAGCAGTGTAAATTCTTTCTCAGTAAAGCCTGCTTCTTTCATCAATTCATGCAATGAAACCGCTTCTTCTAATGGATATGGAGCTTTTCCATTCTCTACCGCTAAAAAATCCCAATAGACCCGATCATAGTGAAGAGGCCTTGGTTTTACTCCATTACGAATGGCAAGCACGTCCCAAAATTGTTGTTCATACTTTTTATTACCCGTGATAGCATAGGTACGAACCATACGAGTCAGGTCATCTGAGCTCCGGTGCAATTGATCTGCCAACGTATCAGAATCATGCCTGATCTCTCCCAAAGTAGCTAACCTCTGTTGAGCCACGTATAGGAATACAAATAAACAAATAGCCAGTACGATCAACCCTAGAAGAGAATATAATCCGTTATAAATCAGCTTTGTCTGTTCATTCTTTTTCTTAAAACTAGCTGGGGTTTGTTTCATAATTGATTTTATTAATGTGAAGATAGAGTTGCGAGAAATCAATTATATATTTTTCAGGCAAGTAGGCAAGTTTATAAATTGGGGTTTGTTGCTACTCATGAATATCTGAAACATGCAATATTGACCTTGATTTACTATTGATTAGATTTGTATTTGTAAATATAAATCAAGCGGAGGTTGTACTTACAGAATAAACAAACGCTTTTCCTAAGAGATCCACTTTTGTTCCCCATTCCGAAACGTAGTTGTTTGTTTTACTCCGTCTTTAATGCCTTTGGCGCATCTTGACTTGACCACTCTTTGATTTTGTATTCAATTTTCCTTGTGGAGAGGCCAAGTATCTTTGCCGCTTTAGACTTGCTGCCATTAGTCGTGTGAAGTGTTTCTAGGATAACCTTCTTCTCGATCTCCTTCATCGTTGTACCTGATGGTATTCGGAATGTATCTTTTTTTGTCTTTCTTAAACTCTGGCTTATGTTTGATGGAAGATTACCTGGCTCTATAAATTCATTCCTGGCCATTACCACTGCTCTCTCAACTGCATTTTCAAGCTCTCTCACATTACCGGGCCAGTCATAATTGCTCAATATTCTGGAACTCTGCGAACTGAATCCCTTAATATCCTTCTTGTTCTTTGCTGCGTATTTTACCAGGAAACTATCTACCAGCAACCCGATATCCTCTCTTCTCTCTCTTAGTGGAGGAAGCTCCAGATTAATTACATTTAACCGGTAATACAGATCCTCTCTAAATCTTCCTTCCTTGATCTCCTCTTCCAAATCCTTGTTTGTCGCCGCAATTATCCTGACATCCGATTCAAGCGTCTCTTCTCCTCCTACCCTTTCGAAGCACCCAGTCTCAAGAACCCTTAACAGCTTTATCTGTACATGCAAATTCAGTTCTCCTATCTCATCAAGAAAAAGGGTGCCGCCATCTGCCAGCTCAAATCTGCCTCGCCTCTGATTCACGGCACCTGTAAAAGCGCCTTTTTCATGCCCAAACAGCTCACTCTCCAATACACCCTCGGATAACGATGCGCAATGAAGTGCTATAAACGGCTTATTCTTCCTGTCGCTATTGTGATGAATTGCATTGGCAACCAGCTCCTTGCCCGTTCCAGTCTCTCCATATATTAACACCGAAGCAGCAGTAGGAGCTATTTCGGTAATTGTCTTAAAAACATACTGCATCTCCGGCGTATTACCGATGAATCCTGAGAACCCGTACTTGTCATCCAGCTCCTTTCTCAACTCACGATTCTGTAATATAAGGAGTTGCTTTTCCCATGTCTTCTTAAGTATCAATTCCAGCTCTTCAATGTTTACCGGCTTGGTCAGGTAATCATCAGCACCCTTCTTCATCGCATCAATTGCCGTTTGTAGAGAGCTGAATGCCGTTATCATTATTACCGGTATATTTGGATCTTTCTTCTTAACCTTCTCTATAATGGAAATACCACTGATATCCGGTAACTTCATATCAGTAATAACTATATCAAAGTGTTCGGTATCAATTAGGTGTAACGCATCATTACCGGTATACACGCAGCTGGTATCATAACCATCCTGTATGAGGATTTTCCTCAGACCATCGGCTGTGTTTTTATCATCATCAATTAATAGTATTCCCGGTTTCTTCATTTTTATTATTACGATAAAGGCAATTCAATTATAAACTCAGCACCCTCAACCAGCTTTTCAAACCTGATATTACCACCATGGGCATGAATAATATTCTTTGTAACGGCCAGGCCTACACCTGTACCACCGCTCTTGGTAGAATAGAAAAGACCAAATATTTTATCATGCTGCTCATCGGGAATTCCCGGACCGGTATCTTTTATGGATATATTCAGATAACTTTCTTTTCTTGATACATTTATTGCTATACTTCCTCCATCTGTCATCGCCTCTATAGCATTAAGTATAATATTCAGGAATGCCTGCTTGATCTTGTCTTTGTCTACTAGGACCTGTGGGCAGCTTCCCGACATTGTAAGATAAATATTAACACCATTCAGGTCTGCATGTGGATTGATAAGGGAGAGCAGTTGCTCAAGTATTTCTCCAATACCCTCTTCAGTGCGATCTAAATCACCTGATTTTGAAAAGGTGAGACAGTCTTTAGC
>JABGRF010000350.1 GCA_018648405.1 Candidatus Scalindua sp. | reverse complement strand
ATAATCCATGTCAGATACCATGGATGCAATGTCGGAGCCAATATTAAAAAAGTCCCAATAGCCACAAATGCATAATTTAAGACAACGTTATTCACCTCTATATTCCCTTTTTCTCCATCTTCCTTTTTAGAAGATGAAAGGAGAGTGGAATTCCCATTGTTATCTGTAATGAAAAGATTTGAATGTTTTTTATATAAAAACAGAAGAACCGATCCAAAGATCAGTGCCGTTACTATTTTAGATGCCAGAGGAGAGCCGATGCATAAACAGAAAATCAGAAAATGAGCAGAATCGTTAAAATGGTACTGAGTCCCAAAATGAAGAAGAGTCGAAAATAACCCTTTACCGGCGCTAATATATGGCAAATACAAAGCGGCAATAACTGCAAATAGTACTACAACATACTTAAGTTTTTTACCCGGAATCAGAAAAGGTGCAATAATGACGAATATAAATTTGGACATTACTGCCAGAGCAATAGAAAAGACTGTTCTCAGATTTTTTCTAATTGCACAGAGATATAACGCGAGTATAACAAGGAATATCTGCAGGGAATCACAATGGCCTCTTGCTGCAAAACTGATAAGGATTAATGGGCTCCACGCGTACGTTAACACATTAAGTGGGTCTTTTCCCATCACCCTTAAAAATCTCAATAATATGAAGATTGACAGTACATCAAAGATCAGGAAAACAGACTTCATTGACATTATAGAATGCGAAACATAATCGGCTGCTGCAAATACCATAAGTGTGAGCGGTGGATAGATCGTAGACAAATGCTTATGATTAATACCTGAGAAAAAGCCATCCCTGAGATATTTCAGGCTGGAAGCCTCCGGTGGATGAGAGTAAGGGCTTATCCCGTTTAGCTGTAATTTCCCTTCCCATAGATACCGATATATGTCATCTGAAGGAGCGACCGGTAAAAGCGTAAGTCTAAACATCAAAGAAAAAACAATAACAGCCCAGAGAACGGCACTTGAACTGTTATTCTCCTGTTCATCTGTCTCAGCATTTTTTGAAATGTAGAATATGGCAAAAATATACGTAATAAAAGAGGCGGTATACAAAATAGCAAAACAAGGAATATTTTTTTTTATATCCCCGCTGTAAGCAATTGCAAGACAAAGTATTTCAATAATAAATCCGGTTATTAAAATGGTTGTTAATTTTCTGTTCATTTTAGAAGAAATGTTTATAGCGGTAGGTGGGCATTGCCCATCATTTCTGATACTTTTCAATTTTCAAAGACTTCAGTATCGTGGAAGTAATCTGCCCAGACAAACCAGTAAACAGTTAGAGAATTGACAGGCCGAAGCGTTTTGTTCATCATGTCCCCTTTTATGCCTATCCCGTTTTCCAGATCCCAGGTAGTGCTTGTTACACTGTCTGTCGTACCATTATTGTTCCACTTAAAATCTATTATCGCTTCACCAACCTGCCTGTCATACACATGAATAGCACCGGTATCCTTATTTCTATAAACCAGCAGATTCATACCCTGAAATTCATCAGTTATGATTGCCGTCTTGTTAAACAGATAGAATGGATAAGCCTTGTGTTTACCATCCACTTCTATTCCAATAACGTTTGTCTTAATACCCAGCCTTTTATCTATATTCCTGGCAGGAAAAATACCGGTCTCTTCATTCTTATGGTAGTCTCCATAAACATCATAACCAAT
>JABGRF010000245.1 GCA_018648405.1 Candidatus Scalindua sp. | reverse complement strand
ACAAAGAGTATAAGTTAGAGAATCTAGATGGCATCACCGATGCTGGTTATCCAGAAGATATGAGTAACCAATTGAGTGAGCAACTTGAAGTACAACAAAAATTACCCGCTATTGAACACGCTATTGTAGATACCGAACCTGTTTCCGAACAGACAGGGCTGAGCGTGGAAGGAAAGCCTGAGCAGTCTTCGGCTACATCTTTGGCGTCAACAGGTGCAATACCAACCCAAATCGCTGGTGCGGGGGAAGATCAGGTTGCATCCGTCGATTCCATAGACCGGATGTTACATCACCCAGCTGAGATAAATTCTTTTAAAGATGCACAGGGACGTGACATAATCAGTCGACAATACGGTGATGGTAATTTTATTCAACTACGCGCTTACGATACTGCATTAGGCACTGTTCCTGAAGCTCCAAACCTAGGGACGGCAGGCATGGCGAATTTGCATGTTGTTACATCGGATGGTTTGACACAAGTTAAATTGCAGGATATTGTAATTCCCCCTGATTATCGCAATTCGAGCATTGCTGGAAATATACTCGATCAAACTGTGGAAATAGCCAAAGCCAAAGATGCATCAGAAATTTATGGTGTTATAGAGAATGATGAGGCGCTTAGTTATTGGAAACATATGGAAGAAAAAGGTGCTGGGTGGGAGGTGGATTCCAGCAAGGGGGTGTATGGACATGTGCGATATGAGTTGGATAAGCAAGCTTCCCTGGATTTAAAATTAGGAAATCTTCCCTCGATATTGTCCAGCGATATTCCAGTTTCCTCATCAATTCCTGGTATGGCAAATAGTAATGCGGATCAACTGACAGTTGGTGAAATTCAGGAAGCACGTGATGTTCAAGATGCAAAAATAGAAAGAGAGCTTCAAAAAGACTTAAAAGCTTTTAAAAATAATAATCGTGATGAATCCATAGCACTGGAGCAGAATGAACTTGATGCAAACGGTATTCGTAGTGTTATCAGAAAAACGATAGAAAATGCTAATGATATTAAGGATTTGGATTCAAAAATGGCCAGACGAAATTTATATCAGAAAATTTCCATTGGAGAATTGGCTGAACAATTGTGTTATGAATCAACTGGTGCCCAAAACTTAAATGAGCTTATCCCAAATTTTCCTTGGGCTGATGGAGCCACTCCCACCGAGTTGCAGCAAGTAAAATCACATATCAACACTTCTTTTAGTGGTGCAATGAGTGCTTATGCCAATGACTTGTCAACTTCACTGGGTGTAGGGGAAAAGTCAACAATTGATGAAGCGGCTGATAAATTATGGGAATTGCGTTCTACTGAAAAATGGAGTGCACTTTCATCTGAACTACCACCGGAATTAATAGAGGCGGAAAACAAGGAGGCTATGAAGTTAGCAATGTTAGATAAAGTAACTTTACGGATTCCTGCAGAAGATGTCCCCAGATTACAAGAATATGTACGAGAGAATGCTCTCAAAGTTCCTGAAAAATATGGACTAAAAGAAATATCAGATGCTGAGATCAAGAAACTTACACAAAGGATAAAGCCGATTGCCCTAAATATAGAAAATCATCAGATGAGATTAATGGCGCGAGATATTTTTCAAACGAAAATGGAGATCGCCGGTTACCCAAGGGGCATTGCCTATGCAAAGCATTTAAAAGGATAAGAGATAAAGTTCACGTGTTCGATAATGCTTGGAA
>JABGRF010000010.1 GCA_018648405.1 Candidatus Scalindua sp. | reverse complement strand
GAACAGAACTCACAGCTAAACGGACAGCCTGCAGTTGTAATTATGCCGGAGTATCGGTACTTATATTTGTCAGTCAAAAACTTTCTATCCGGCAGAAGGTCCTTATATGTTTCCATAGGGGTCAGGCCGCCATCGTATGTCGGCTTCAGTTCGTTATTTTCAAAATCAGAAATTATCTGGTCCCATATAGGAACAGCTTCTCTTATTACCACGGAGTCAACATATTTAGCCGTCTCTTCAGGATAGCTTGTCGCATGCACTCCACCCATAATGACAGGTATTCCACTCTTTTTACATGCGGTGGCGATCTGGTATGCCCTGTTTGCCTGATAACTTACGGACGTTATTCCAACCAGAGCGACGTTCGTCTTATCAAAACAGACATTTTCACCTTTTTCATCTACCGCCAGTTCCTGGGTTTCATCTATTATGTCTACTTCCCAGTTCTCAGGCGTTAATGCTTTCAAATATCCCAGATTTACGGGCATCTGGTTTAGTACTGAAACATTTTCCTCGCCTACATTACCTATCGGATGAGGATTTATAAGAATTAATTTTTTCATTTTTTCTCTCTTATGCCTGAGATTTATCCGGTATTAATAATACGTGTGCAATTGCATATTCTTTACAATGTGATAATGAGACAGATATCTCGTTAATATTTTTTTCTAATGCCAGTTCCTTGGCCCTGCCGTATAGATTTACATAAGGTTTGCCCAGCTCATCATTCAGAGTTTCAATATCAGTCCACTTCATCCTGTCTCTTAAACCCGTTCCAAACGCCTTGAGTACGGCCTCTTTTGAAGCAAAACGAACGGCGTAATGCTGATAACAGTTCTTTTTGGCCTGACAATATTCCATCTCATTAGAAGTATAAACCCTTCCTATAAAATCTTTGTGAGAGCCAAAAACCTTTTCTATCCTGCTAATTTCTATAATATCTATGCCTGTATACATTTACAATCTTTTAATCTAAGAAATTTATAATTAAAAATAAAGAAAATCAAGTGTTCTATGGTACTGAAAGGATGGTATATTCAGAAAAAATGAATAAGGCAGGTATGTTTATGAAATTACTTTGCATAAGTATTTAGTTTCTCATAATATCAGTCAATTCACGTATAATTTTAGTAGAAAAGTCTAATGATTGTACTGGTTGTTGTCAACCATAATCTCAGATTATAAAAGACCTTATGGAGTTAACAAAAAAGAATTTAAATAGAAATATAATAAGATTAGCACTTCCTGTAGCGTTAGAGAACGTCTTACATATGGCGGTTTTCATAGTGGATCTCATTATGGTTGGCCGGTTAGGTACAGTTCCTGTTGCCGCAGTCGGATTGGCAGGCGCATTAGGCTTTATTATTGCCATGATTTTCACGGCCCTTAATGTTGGGACCACGGCACTTGTGGCAAGGAATTTTGGCGCCAAGCAGAAAGATGAAGCCCGGAAAGTGGCAGGGCAGTCTCTATTAATTACACTCGTTTTTGGCATTATCGTCAGCCCTTTCATATTTTACTTTGCTGATAATATTCTCGTCTTGATGAGCGCAGAGGAAAATGTGGTTTTGCTGGGGTCACAATACCTCAAAATAGTACTGAGTTTCTTTATCTTCCGGTTGATTATTCTGACCGGGGCCTCAATCTTCAGGGGAGCCGGAGATACAAAAACCCCTATGCTGATTACACTGGTAATGAATTGTGTAAATATA
>JABGRF010000011.1 GCA_018648405.1 Candidatus Scalindua sp. | reverse complement strand
GAGAAAAACCTCGCTGTTCCGCCGGTTGGTAATACGTGCGATGGGCCGGCAAAGTAGTCACCAACCGCTACCGGTGTGAATGGCCCGGCGAATATAGCACCCGCGTGTTTCAATCCAGATAAGACCTCGTCTTCGTTTTTTACAATTACCAGCAAGTGTTCCGGTGCCAGAGTGTTTGAAATATCTACGGCCTCATTCATATCTTTTGTAAGGATGATAAATCCAAATTTGTCCAGGGATTCTCTGATCATGTCCTTGCGAGATGAAGTTTCAATCTGTCTGGATATTTCCTGTAATACCCCGTTTGCAACCACCTCAGAGTCGGTAACGAGTATTGAAATACCGGGGGCATGTTCCGCCTGCGACAGTAGATCAGAAGCGACATAGGCATGATTAGCAGATTCATCAGCTATTATAAGCACCTCACTTGGTCCTGCCAGCATGTCTATGCCGACGTGCCCATATGCTTCCCTCTTGGCAAGTGTTACAAATTGGTTGCCTGGTCCGACAATCTTATCCACTTTAGGGACAGTTTTGGTACCAAATGTGAGTGCTGCTATTGCATGTACTCCTCCAATCATGTAGACTTCATCCACATCTGCTTCCCCGCATGCAACCAGCCTTTCAGCAGAGATAGTTCCGTCTCTGCCTGGTGGTGTTACAACTACAATTTTCTCTACCCCAGCAACCTTTGCAGGCACAGCATTCATTAATACTGAAGACGGATATGACGCTGAACCGCCGGGGACGTAAATTCCAATATTCTCGATAGCATTATATTTTACCTCTATCCTTGCACCTTTTGAATGAAAGGTTCCAGGCTCTTGTATGCAAATGTGTTCTTGAAACTTCCGAATATTTTCCTTTGCATTTTTTATCGCGCTTATTAATTCCGGAGATACTTTATTGTAAGCATCCTCAATTTCAGAAGTCTTAATTTTAATGTTTTCCGTGGACAGGCTAACTCCTTCAAACTTTTCTGAATAATATTCCAGGGCCTCATCACCCTTTTCTATTACGTCATCAATTACACGCCTGGCACTTTCAGACGGAGACAGCGGTTCACCAAAGACCTCTTTCGTTTTAGCTTCCATTCCTTTGGTAACAGTATCAGCAAATATGCTCATTCCCTTCTTGAGCTTTTCAATTTCCTGAGTGATATTACCTTCCTGTGATCTTAATATTTTCATAGTTAACTGGGATTAATTAGTTTTCATTTGTTTTGCATTTTAGAGTGGCTCAAGGCTAAAGCCATGAGTTACATAGTATCAAAGTTAACAGTTTCTTGCTCTTTTTAAACATAAATTGTCACCTTCTAGACTATCCACCGACCTCAACAGCTCGTACTATATCGCCGACTGATATCGGGCCCAACTGTGGAATGCCGGTTATCTGAGAGTTGTTAACATTCAGTTTCTGATTACTGAGCTTGTTGCTTCCGGGCATTCCTGTCATGGATTCGGCCATCATGGCCCCGCTGAGTGTCTGTGCGCCCTGAGATTCGTGTTCGCAGGACGAGTCCTTTTCTCCGGCAACACAGGTTGAGAATTTGTCCTGTACATGAGCTACAAAGACATGCTCCTTGATATTTTCCAGTTTTCCCAGGGCTTCGCCACTGTCTGGATCTTTGACCTCCTCATCACTCTGTACGAAGACGGCAAATACCATCCCATTTACAACATCGTTATCTCTACCGACATTAATCACTATACT
>JABGRF010000023.1 GCA_018648405.1 Candidatus Scalindua sp. | reverse complement strand
TTGGATCTGGTCGTAATGCCGTCTGCGGGCTATTTCAGAAGTACCGGTTACGAAATTATTCCTGGTAGTGCAATCGCCTCAAATGGTTTGGTCGAGAGCGTGAAGTTATTTATTAAAGCGCCTTCGATTGAAAAGATCAGGACTGTCGCTCTGGATAAAGATTCTTTAACGTCGTGTGTTCTTACAAAAATTATCCTCTGGAAAAAGTATTCTTTGAAACCTGAATATATTGTGCTTGACGATAAGCGTAAGATTTATAGCGAATACGCGGATGCCTTTCTAGTCATTGGAGACGATGCCATGAATGTTCGGGAAGAGGGTTTTATCGTACTGGATTTAGGGCAGGAATGGAATGCGTTGACAGGGTTGCCTTTTGTTTACGCAGTCTGGGTAGCAAAAGCTGACTCAAAAATACCCGGGCTTAGCAAACTATTAATTGATGCAAGAGAGTGTGGATTGGAGTCTGTAGACGAAATAGCGGATGCAGAAGCGGCTAGACTTGGAATGGAAAAAGAACGTTGCCTCTGGTACCTCAAGGAGTCGATTAAATATAATTTGGGTGAGCAGGAAATTCAAGGTCTTAAGTCTTATTACGATTATGCCGTGGAGATGGGAGAAGTCAAGGAGGGGGTAAAGCTTGAGTTCTACGACGAATAGTGTAATTGGCAGTGTGTGCTCCAAAGAAAGATTGTCTTTCGACGACGGCGTAAACCTCATCGGATCACATGATTTGATAGGGTTGGGAGCAGCCGCAGACAGATTATGCCGGGAACTTCACCCAGAGCAATACAGGACATTTGTAGTAGACCGTAATATAAATTATACAAACGTCTGTACTTCCGGTTGTACGTTTTGTGCTTTTTATAAGGATACTGACCACAGGGATGGTTACGTGCTGTCTAAAGATGAAATCTTCAAGAAGATTGAAGAGGCAATATCCCTCGGCGGTACACAAATATTAATGCAGGGGGGGTTGCATCCTGACTTAAAAATAGATTATTATGTTGATCTTTTAAGATCAATTAAAGAGAAGTTTGATATCCATATTCACTCTTTCTCCCCTCCGGAAATAATTCATTTCTCGGCGCTGAACAACCTGCCAACAAAAGAAGTCCTGGCCTTATTGAAGAACGCAGGACTTGATACTATTCCAGGTGGTGGAGCGGAAATACTCACTGACAGGTGCAGGGGGATACTGAGCCCGCATAAATGTTCTGCGAGTGAATGGTTACAGGTGATGAGAGAAGCACACATGTCAGGAATAAAAAGTACTGTGACTATGATGTTCGGACACGTTGAAACGCTGGAGGAGAGAGTTGTACATCTTGAAAAGGTCAGGCAGTTACAGGATGAGACAGGAGGGTTTACTGCATTTATTCCGTGGACATTCCAACCAAAGAATACCGCTTTATCCTTGTCAACGGAGAAGACGACAGGTTTTATAATTGGTGGGTTTGATTATCTCAGAACACTTGCTGTCTCCCGCTTGTTTCTGGACAATATTCCGAATATCCAGGCATCATGGGTAACGCAGGGTTCGAAGATCGCTCAACTTGCATTAAAGTTTGGGGCTAATGATCTGGGAAGTACAATGATTGAAGAGAATGTTGTGAGAGCAGCCGGGGTGGATTTTCGTATGGATAAAGAGGAGATGATAGCACTAATAGAAGAGTTGGGATTTGAGGCGATGCAGAGGGATTGTTATTACAATATTCTAAG
>JABGRF010000184.1 GCA_018648405.1 Candidatus Scalindua sp. | reverse complement strand
AATTGTCAGGATCACCAGGCATACCATAAACTTCGTGCGGAACCCAATGTGTGATAATTTCTACCGCATCAGCATCTTTACTTGAAAAACTCGCGTAAAAACTGAAAGCGGCTACGAAAACCAGTAATGCAATAAATAGCGTATTAAATTTCCTAAGCATTTATTCTTACCTTCTCCTTTCCACAGCTACAATAAACAATTAAAAAAATAACTAACCTACTGTAATACATACGTTTGTGATGTTTTTATTATACGGTACTTTATAAGAAAAACACCCCCTCTCATTCATTACTTCATATGCCTCTAAACTAATGCGTGATTATATATTTTTTTACATATATGTCAACAAAAACTTGCCAAAATCATACATTCAAATGGAAAGTTTTGCGACTGTGATATATGTCACCCAAATAACAGTATTTAACTAGAATTTACAGTTATCTAAAAGCCTGCCTACGAGAATAAATCGATACTACGAATATCAATATTTAGTCTTTAATAGAATTTTTACGCTTATTTTGGAGAAAATAGACTATATTATCTATCTCCTGCCTTGAAAGCTTATCTTTGAAAGCAGGCATAGTATTTAATGGCCCAAAGAACTCTTTTTTGCCAGGATCTTCAATGATACCTCTTAACCATTTATCAGAGCCAAAATTATCCAGAATCGGAGCAGTATCTCCTCCAATTTCAGCAAATGTATGACAATTATAGCAACCATTCTCTTCCAGCAGCATCTCTCCAGTTTCCTTCAGTTCAGAACCAATCTCATCCCCTTCTTCAGCTTGTGCAAGCAGAAAGTCTACCAGATCTGATAATTCCTCTTCCTCTAGGTCATACTCAGGCATTATGTCTATATCTGTCTTACCATAATATTTTGGAGCATTTGGATCCGCAAAGAAGCCAACAAGCCAGGGCTTAGTATTGTAGGCAGTTAAATCAGGTGCAGAATTACCCCCGGATCCTTCGAAGTTATGACAGACAAGGCAGTGCTGCCGAAGCAACTGTTCTCCAGAATATAGCGGATCATTTTGAAAAACAGACGCTCCTCCCTGTGGCGGTATACCATGCTCTGCCAACTCTACCGCTAGATGAGCCATCTTTTCAGACTCCTCCCTTTGCTCCATAATTCTTTCATCCCCGGAGTCACTGATTACTGACATTGCAGTCAGATAAATTACACACGCTAGAACCGCACCAAAACTACCCAGAACAGGCAGTCTTCTTAAAGGATAACGGCTTTTAGCCCTGTCAATAAACGGAAGAGCAATTATTAAACCAGCAACTATAGAAGGAAGAATAATAGCTCCTACAACTTCCATTTCGCCTTCAAAGTACTTTAATAGCTGAAATAGAAAGAGAAAATACCATTCTGGACGGGCAAGATAATTAGAACTAGGATCTGCAGGGGATTGCAATTCAGCTCCACCACGATACCAGACTAGCACTACCATAGAAATAAAAACTATTACAGCAACAATAACATCTTTAAAGAGCTGATCCGGCCAAAACGGCTGTGTCTTTTTCTTAAGTTCAAGTTCTTCTGGTTTCCAATGAGGTGTAACGCCGTGTTTCCTGAACAGGTAGATATGGATTGCCATAAAAGCCATAAGGCCAGCTGGCAGAAAAAAAACGTGAAAACTGTAAAATCGAGTCAACGTCAGATTTCCATAATCATTTCCACCCTGGACTACCTCTTTTAGAAACTCTCCAATGCCAG
>JABGRF010000151.1:8778-10247 GCA_018648405.1 Candidatus Scalindua sp. | reverse complement strand
AATTGAAGTCACGTGAGCCTAACATCGTTGGTCTTGGCGGCATCTTTGTTAAAGAATCTGCCATTGTGAACTTCCAGCAGGTTACTACCAAAATGGCTGACAGGTTTATCGAGATGGGGGGGGATGCACGGCTGAATCACAAGGTAGTAGGACTGAGTGAATCAACTGATGATGTTACGGTTGTAGCACTGAACAATGGGAAAAGAGTTACATTTAAAGGCAGTTTCCTGATCACCTGTACCGGACTGATGGCAGACCGCACTACCAGAATGCTGGGTATCCAGACTGACTTCCGGATCATCCCGTTTCGTGGTGAGTACTATCAACTGGCAGCTAAGCATAACCAGATTGTTAATCATCTGATATATCCGATTCCTGACCCAGATCTACCATTCCTGGGAGTACATCTGACCCGAATGATAGATGGCTCTGTCACGGTAGGGCCAAATGCAGTATTGGGCTGGAAGCGTGAGGGCTATGGTCGGATCAATATAAATATTCGGGATGTCTGGGATATGGTGACCTTTGGAGGATTCTGGAGAGTATTGAAATCCCATATCAAAAATGGATTGATAGAGATCAAAAATTCTCTATGGAAACCGGGTTACCTTAAGCTGGTGCAGAAGTACTGCCCACAGCTGCAGGTGTCAGATCTGAAACCATACCCATCCGGTGTTCGTGCCCAGGCAGTAATGAAGGATGGTTCGCTGGTTCACGACTTCCTGTTTGCCGAAAGCCCTCGTAGTTTGCATGTATGTAACGCACCTTCTCCTGCGGCCACGTCTGCGATACCGATTGGTAGTTATATATGCGACAAGGTTATTGAGAGAAATACTTAAGAGTATTGTTAATATGAAATTGTGAGCTATACGTTTTGTGCTTCATTGAAAATGGGATAAGGATCTTAGCGACCCTCACCCCATTTCTTTTCATATTAAGTATTCTACTGCTTTGCAAATGTCTGTAGATATCTTATTACTGATGATCTTTCCGCTTCTGAGAATACGGGCATGTTACCATCTAGAACTACAATTAAATCCTGCCATTTCTCTGCATTCAATTCTTCCACTTCCGGTGTAATATGACACCTTCCGCATCGCAGGTTGAATGTCTTTACGTCCTTTCTTGATTGAGTCTTTATGTAAGATAGCACAGACTCCTTCTCCTTTGCAGTAATAACAGGCATCTGCTTATTCTCCAGAACAACAATCTTATTCTTCCAATGGTGAAAATTGATCCTGGATGGGTGAGGGATAGTGTGGCAGGCACCGCATCTTTTAATATACCGTTGTGCATCAGCGGATTTTTCTTCCGGCAGTTTCTGCAGAGTTACACAGCCATTAGAAAACAGGGCCAGTACTGGCAGTATCAGCAAAGCGAATATCTGATATTTTCTTATGTGCATTTTACAATCTCCTTAATATTGCAAGCATTAAACTTAAATTGAGCTATTTGTGTCCGCCCGCACC
>JABGRF010000151.1:0-8678 GCA_018648405.1 Candidatus Scalindua sp. | reverse complement strand
GCACCTATTGGATGATGAGAAACGCAGGCTAAAGCCTGCGACTACTATTAAATTAAAAACCCAGGATATCTAATCCCTTGCCTGATTTTTTCGAACGCCTGCTTTTCCTGAGAGGGACTTCAATGTAATAGGTAACTGATGCTGTGAAGTCCCTTTCCATTTGCGTTCCATGCAGATTTTGAAAAAGAGGAACAGAGAATTGCGCATTCAGAATATGGTTGCGAAATGGCTGCCATTGCACACCTGTAGTCAGATCTACAGTGCTTCCTCCGTAATTGTCCGGGTCATACAGGTTACTCATAAATGCCATATTAGGATTACCATTCATATGACCGTCGCCGTCCTGCTCAATTTCCTGAGCCTCTCCCTCAAGGTCACCTACATATTTGCCTTTAATCTGTAATTCACCAACCAAATTGTGACGTAGCTGATACATACCGTAGAGGTCAAGACGATATTCATCACCAAGGTTGTAGCTCTTATAATTTTCATAGGCTCTTGCCAGATAACTTGCGTTAGCTCCCCACCAGAATGGTGAGCTGGAGCCTTCATAGAGTACTCCGATAAAAGGATCAAATGTACCGGAACCCAACTGCATGCTGTATGGGAGGATTTGCCCTGTATCGTCCTGATCAATAGAACCTGTTGGAATGCTTACACCGAGAAGCAGAGAAACCTGACTTGTAGGGATCAGATAGTCATCCGCATAGAGTAATGTTTTGGTCATCAGCATTGTATCACCGGCTCCCTGAGAATTCATGCTGGATCTCCTGCCACCCCTTCTGATCATTTCCATGTCCTTTTCCATATACATGCCCATTATGCCGGCAAAGAAGCGATCAGAAAAGGCGTAACCTACTGATACATTACTCATATACATATCCATCTTCCTCTGGGTCATCATATACTGTCCTAAGGTGTCTTTAGTGCTACGATTACTTGTGCCTCTTCTCAGACCAACCATCCTTCCCCAGCTCAAATTCATCTTAATCCTGAACTCGTGTGGCTCTGGTGTTCCTGCACCGGGAATGTTCAAAGGCATATTACCACCACATTTTCCGCAGCAGAGTCCCATGAACAGCGGGTAACTTAAATTTTCAGGCAGGGTGAGTTCTTCTGAGACATTAGTGGATTCCTTTTGCTTATTGCCTCGTTCATTCAAGACCAATCTGTTTGTTTGCTCATTCTCGTGTTGATCTTTATCGTTTATTAAATTGTTCAATTCTGCCATGCATTCATTTGACAGAAATACTAAAGCGATGATCCAGAAAATAAATTGCAGAACAAATTTACTATTGTAAAAAAATGATGACATACTCCTTCTCCTTGCTACCATCTTTCAGGATGCCTAGTCCATGCCTGGAATTATCAATCCGGTATGGGTATTTATGAATTACCTATACATGCAAACCAGAAGTAGGCGTATACTCACTATGGTTTTGCAGTCACATACTGAGAAGATGGATTACGTTAAAAATGTAGTTTTTAAAATAATTAAATTAGTAAGGAGTTGTGATTTTGGAGGCTTGTAGGGCGGTTCTAATAGCGCATTTATGCGCCTCGGTATGATTGCCTTTGCCAAAGTGGAAACAGGCGTGTAATTAATAATAGAAGGCAATGATAGGATATAATTTAGTTTGGATATAGTAATAATATCATCAGAAGTACCACCACAGGCAGTAATAGTAACCGTGCTTTCACCAGTATTATCATTTTCTGTATGATCGTCTGAACAACAGCAATCACGGCATGCGCTTGCGACGTTACCGCAACAGCATAATTTTGCATGAGAAACCTGATTATTCTTAACCACTTGTTTACTGTTAACAAATCCATGTGGTAGAAATCCTGGAGCAATCAGTAATATAATTGCCAGAAGCATGGCCGTTTTTTTGCATATTATCAAGTGTTTCAAAAACATAACTTTTGTGGACCTTACATTCATCTTAAATATGATTTTTTTAATATTCTATTAAGACGTTACATCATAATCATAAATTGGTGAATTGTCAAATACGGCAAAGGGATTTACGTCTGCTTTTCCGGAGGTTAGATTTTAAATTATGAAGAGTGTTGTGACTATGTACGCTGATGCAGGGATGTCAGAATAGAATGAAAAATGAGGTAAATTTCTTATGTGTTTTGATATGCTACTATCTTGTAACGGCTACCATATGCTTATTTACCAGCCAACCTGGCTGCTTCCTCTATCCAAAGTGCCAGGGCTTCCTGGTTGATATATTTGTACGCTTTGAACCAATTTGATGGGATTTTTGATGGAATGTCACCAGCGGATCCGATTTCACCATTTTGATCCTTCAGGTGATGAATTTGTACTGCAACCAGTCCATTGCCTCTCGCCAAAGACCGATCAATTTCGTAATCAAGGTATTTTCTGCCTGTTGTTTCATGTGTAACACACACTACAGTGACCACAGTGTCTTGTAAGGCTTCGTCAATCATTCTATGAACTTCTTGATCGCCTTTCATTTTTGCTTCTTCCCATAATGTTGCATCTTCAAACCCTGCAGCAGATGCGCTCCTGATATTTTTCATATTTTTTATCTGGTTAACCTTCCATACATATTTGTAATCAAGACTAAAGAATGTTCTGTATGCCATTTTGATCCTCCTTTTTCATATGCGAAGTTGAGGTGCTACTTTCTACATATTACACCATTAAAAATTTGGAATTTTTTACATTCACTGGATTATGTATTCAGTCTGATGTCCTGATTACGCACATGATTCAATAACTCTTTTTTAATAGTAAGGCAAATCGTATTCATGTTTAATTCCTTGTTCTTGTATTGAGTATTCATTTCGTTTAGAAGCTCCAGCAATTCATTGTGTGCATCTATGTGGTCAGAGTCAAATATTTTATCATGTGTTTGTGCCCATTCTTCTTCGAACTCAAAATGACTGATCATCTTATTTCTAAAGAGTTCAAGGCTTTCCTCCTTTACATCCGAACTTAAACCTTCTTCTGAGAGCTTCGAAAGCAGTAAATCCATCTCGGCATGCTGAATATCAAGTTCCGTAATTCCTATATCATATGATGAATATTTACTGAGAACATTATTTATACAACGTGTTAATTCCGAGAAATTAATGGGCTTTCTGACTATAAAGTCAGCTTTTAATGTCTCTCCCTTTTCTGTTTTGTACGCATCTTCCCATCCTGTAATTATTCCTACTTTTGGCTTCTTTTCTAATGTTCCTATTGTTTCTATAATATCATATCCTGTTACTTCAGGCATAACCAGGTCAGACAGGACAAGATCAAAACTTTCGGTCTCTAATAGTTTTATGGCCATGTCGCCTGTATTAACGCTCTTAACATTATGACCGTCTTCTAAGAAATATTCACTTAAAAGATCACATATTTCCTGCTCATCGTCTACTATCAACATGCGTAAGCCCTCAGCTTTTAGCTCCTGTTCCTGTTCGAAAGTCGCTTCTGGTTTGGCGATCTCATTCGACAGTGGAAGCCTGATGGTAAATCTGCTGCCCTTCCCTTCCTCACTTTCAACTTCGATTTCACCGCCATGTCTGACCACTATACCGTAAGCTGTGCTCATGCCCAATCCGGTACCTACTCCAATCTTAGTGGTAAAGAATGGGTCGAAAACGTTTCGTTGTACTGTTTTCCCCATACCCATACCTGTATCTGAAATAGTCACAAATAGCGTTTTCTCTTCTGCCCATGTGTGAAAGGAGAGGGAGCCGCCGCCAGGCATTGCATCCAGTGCATTGTTTATAATATTTACCAGTACCTCTCTCAATTCTGATTGGTTGCACATTATGCATAATTCTTTACTAAAGCCATCTGTATCTATTTTGTAATGTATCCCATTTGCATTGGCAATATTTTGCCACCGTGGCATTGTAAATCCAATCGACTGTTTAATTAAGAGCCTCATATCTGTCGGGACAAAATTAGCGTTATCGAGCTCTAGATTGGTATACTCACGCATCCTGCGTACAATTTCAACACCATCATTGGTTGCTTTAATAATGGTATCAACTCTTTTTTCTAATTTTTCATCATTTCCACATTTTTTCTTTATCTGCGTTGCGAAGCCCTTAACGATAGCAAGTATATTATTGAACTCATGAGCAATACCTGAGGTTATCATGCCCATTGATTTCAGTTTTTCAGATCGCAGGAGAATGTCCTCTATCCTTTTGCGCTCAGTTAAATCTCTGACAATTCCTATAAGGGCAAGTTGCTCATTTTCTGCTTTGTAGGAAGATACCGACAATTCAGTTGGTATTATAACCCCTGCTTTTGTTATACCTGAAACCTCTACTGGTTTATCTGAAATTGTGTTCTTATCAGAGGTTGAAAACAGATTAAATCCTTCCTGATACGCTGTCTGGTATTTTTCTGGAACTATGGTTGTTAATGGTTGTCCTATAATTTCGTATTTTGAATATCCAAAGATTTTCTCAGCTGATTCATTCCATAGGAAGATTATTCCTTTTTCATCAATGCAGATAATAGCATCCTGTGCTGCCTCTATAAGTTGCCGATAATTTTCTTCAGATCTTCTTAGTAACTCTTCCGTATGCCTACGAACAGCAATTTCGGTTGTAAGCCCCTCAGCCATTGTGTTAAAGTTGGAGGTAAGAAGGCCTATTTCATCTCTTGATCCTACTTCTGCTTTTAGAGAGTAATCTCCTTCTGCAATTCTTTGTGTGATCCTTGTCAACTTCTGAATCGGGTTCAGGATACGCATCCTTGACCATCGAATAAAAAGAAGAAGAGCCAGAATAACAAATGCAAAAATAATTAAGTTTATCTGTAAACTTCTTTTTGCATTTGACCTCATCCTTGACATATAAGCACTTGTCTCCGCATCGGCAGCCTTTGAGATCGCCAATCCGGTATTAATTGCCTTTGTTGCTGCAGCAAACCAGCCTGAAGCGCTTACCGGATAGTCTACACCTTGAACTTGTTTGATAATTATCCAGTACTTATCAGTGTCAGTCGGGAAAAACGGTTCATAAACAATCACTTTTTCTGAAGCTAAATGTAAAGCTCCTTTGTTACCTGACAAAATCTGCTCTGCAACTTCCGGGTAATCCTCTCTTATGTTCCGGTGTAAACTGTTGAGTGGCTCTACCGTTCCTCCCTCCTTTGTGTTGTCCGGATGATGGAGATAAAATCCATTTTGATCGGTTAAAATATAGTTCTCTTCTGTTTTATCGTCAATTATTTTGTGCGAAATAAACGGGTTATCTGCACATGCAATTATTTTAAAAACAACTATGCCTGCCTGCTTTCCGTCCGCGAATACCGGTGCTGCAAAACGGATAACGTGATTGTAAGGAGGTTCAGTGCTTTCGTTCTCAATGTTAAGTTCAAGCTGAGATATGTACACACTTCCCGAAGTCATATTTATGGTTTCCTTGAAATAATGCTTTTTACTTTTATCCTTTAATTGTGAGAGAGGGGTTACATGGGTGTTGTTGTCGCTATAGTTAACGCGTACGTGCTCATGTCCGAACCTGTCTATAAACTGAATCTGTTTATAGGTTTTATGCACTTGAGAAAAAAATTCAAAAAGCTTCGTGACCATATTTTGTTGTTCAGATATTTGAATGTCGTTGCTTGAATTTACACTTCTGGCCAATTCGGATACATTGATATGCCTGCTTATGCTTAATAAGTCTTTGGATATTCCGGAGAAATAATTACTCATATCAGTTTTTGTCTTTGTGATTTGGGTAGAGGAGGCTGCTATCTCATCTTTCACTTTTCTGCTAGCGTCAAAAACATCTTCTCTTAAAAGTTGAAACAATTGCAGGAACTCTTTCTCGAATTCTGATAAAGCTTGCTTCAATAAATCTGAAGTATATAGAAGATTTTTTAACTGTAGTATTTGATCAAGGGAATGTTCTACTATTGTACGGTAGCGTTTGATCTCTTCATAGACCTCATTGGAAATAGGTTTTCCTGATGCAATAGTATTGCCAATAAGAGCACGTTCCAATCCGGCAAATTCACACAACTTGGCAATATTAGGACCAAGGATATTGGTCAAATATATTGTCCTCTCGTCCATTTCTTCTGATGCAAAGGCGAAATTGCGAAGATCAAATTCATTATTAATGTTAATGGAGGTGACATTGAGCCACTCTTCTCTAGGGATGTCGTTGCTTGCAATCCTTGGGCGAGTAGATAAGAGCTTCTGATACCCTTCACGCCATATGTTTAATTCTTTTTCGAGGAGATTACTGTCCTCTATTCTTATCAGTTCTTTTATATGCTTTTCAGCCTGAAAGACTTCTGAATCTCCCTTCTTTCTCATTTCAATAAAATCCGTAAAGAGGGGAGATGAATTGCCCTTGCCATCTCCTAGGATGGTGGCCCCATACCCGCGTTCAATGGCATGCCATCCTGCTGCTGTGTTCAGGTGCCTTATAATCTTGTTTTTAATTGTATATTCTTCGGAAAGCTTTCTCGAATCAAGAGACTTTTTTATAGATTTTCCGACTAGCACAATCAAGATACAAAATAGAATTGAAGAGACGATTATTAATTGGAAATTCAGAGTCTTATTTCTTAGAAACATCGTCGGATTTTGTCCCCTATTCTTAAGTGCATATTTCTGCCTCTCACCGTATCTTGATAAAGTAATACAATTATTTTAGATCTGTTGGTGGGTACTTGCTACGTTGTCAGGACTATAGTCTGAATAATCCCGGAAATTGCAGGTGCTAAAATGATTTTCTACCCGATCCTATTACGTATTTCACCAATTAATTTGTCACAGACGTCTGTTTTATTGAGAAATGTAAGGCTCTTATCCATATCCTTAAGAATTACATAAGCTTGTTCAGGATAACCGCTGACCACAATTATTGGTATGTCAACGTATTCAGGCATGTTTCTTATAAGACGGAAAAAAGTATCACCGGCCATAAGATCCAACAACATATCAAGGATAATCAGATCCGGCTTGTCCTCTTCCAGCTTTTCCATGGCCTCCTCGCCATCATAAGTGCAGGTAATACTGTAATCTGTGTCTTCCAGTAATTCTGTATACAGATCATGGAAGGATTGGTCATCTTCAATAATCATTATTTTTTTGCTCATCTTATATTTTCCTCTTTAAAAATAATCAGGCACATCTATGCTAATAATAGCCGTTTTCTTTATAATGCACAATAGGGGAATACCTGAATATGTACTTCGAAATACCTGAGTTAATTTAGGATTAAAACGATGGTATAGATGCGGTCAATTTAACCACTTTTAGAGGGAGATTATTCCTTCTCGGATGGCATATTTGGTAAGATCGGCTATGTTGCTGACATTTATCTTTTGCATAACTTTATTGCGATGAGACTCAATGGTCTTTATGCTTAAGTCGAGACTTAAGGCTATCTGTTTAGTAGACTTACCTTCTGCCAGAAGTTGAAGCACTTCAAGCTCCCTTGATGTCAAGAGAGCTCGCATCGAACCGTCTTTCTCTGGTGAATTATCCAGATAGTCATCCATGACGATGCTCGCTATACTGGGGCTAATATAGGTTTTATCATCAATAATCACACGAATAGCATCTATCAGCTCCTTAAAAGCGCTATCCTTCAACATGTAGCCTGAGGCGCCCGCCTTCAGCATTCCTTTTATGAATCGCTTGTCTGAATACATCGATAACGCCAGTATCTTTACTCCGGGTGACTTTTTGACTATCTGGCGGGTCGCATCGATACCGTTCAATTCGCGCATACCTATATCCATAATGACAATATCAGGTGATAGCTCCTTTACGTGCTTTAACGCTGTTCGTCCATTATCAGCTTCGGCAACTACTTCCATATCCGGCTGCCTCTCAAGCAGGGCGCGGAGACCGTCTCTGATGATCATATGGTCATCGGCAAGAACCACTGTTATCTTCTTCTTATTTTGCACCTCTATCTCCTTTCTGCTGCTTCAATGACATTACCAATGTGATACGTGTTCCCTTGCCTGGTTTTGATTCAACATCAAAATTTCCACCGAAATGCTCCATTCTCTCACGTATACTGAAAAGGCCGAAGCCGCTGAGATCGTTTACTGCAAATTGAACATTAGAGAAAACAAATCCTACACCATCATCTTCAATACTAATTTGGATTCTATTCTTTTCTCTTCTCACTAACACTTTTATCTTGTTCGCTTTGGCATGTTTGACAATATTAAACAGTAACTCGCGTACCGATTTGAAGAGAAAAAAGCTCACGTCATCATCCAACACCCTGCTACCACCATTACACTCATATTCTATCGGGATATTGTGCCGCTCCATGAATTTTTCTATTAACCACTCTACGGCCGGCTCAAAACCGAGTTCATAGAGGAGAGGAGGGCTAATTTCAAACGTCAATGTTCGTGTATCCTGAATCGCATTATCCAGAAGCTCTCTGGCCTCATCTAGGACACGACGGCTATTGGTATCAGCTTGAGGTTCACTCAACTCTTCCAACTTCATTTTTATGATTGTCATCGCCTGCCCTATTCTATCATGTAGATCCTCTGAAATATGGCGACGCTCCCGCTCTTCGGTTAATGACAATGTGGATGAAAGGTGTTTTAGCTGTATCTGATAAGTGAGAGATTTTTTTTCCACATGCTTGCGCTCAGTGATATCGTGGTAGTGCTCAATGCGTCCTCCTGCATAAAGCCC
>JABGRF010000157.1 GCA_018648405.1 Candidatus Scalindua sp. | reverse complement strand
TATTACTATATTGAGAGAAAACACTTAGCACAAAAATCGTCACCCATGGTAAGAATAAAACGTACACTTTACATAAGCGTTATTATGCTTGGCTTTACGATAGGTCAGGTAAACCCTCTTTCCTTTATAATCAATATAGGCCCCAAGCAAATCTATGCCGCAACGCTAACAATACCAGCCATATACCAAACAGCAATAACAGAAATCAGGAATCAACAGACAGAGACAGGTAGTATTATCTCAGAACATGTAAACGTAAAGAAAAACGGATACACTACAGTAAAGATGTTGGAAATCCCCGGATACCAATTATCAGACGTTATAGAAAAGTGGGAACAACTAGGCCATAAAATCAATGAGTATACTATCAAGGATAGAGCGTTTGTAGAATATCTGATATACAACACGGATATTAAATCGTTCAGCTACACGGCAAATATGCCAAAGCTATATTTCCTTGTTAAGAACGAAATAGCAGAGCCAATAATATACGGTGGAAAAATAAAGAAATTTTTCAAAACAATATCATTCCACGGATGGTTCCGAATTGCAGGCGCTCTGGACTCTCAAGGTAATTATCGAAAAGGCTACGAGCATCTTAGTACACAGAAAGAAGCACTCCTGAAACTATTTGATTCTGTTTTGTCCAGAACCGTAAAAGGTAGTTATACAATTGTAGAACTATATACGGATGAAAACGGAGAGAGAAAAGGTAGGTTTAAGTTCTTCATGACTGCTGAACAGACTGAACCAACCCTTGTACAGCCCTTAGATACCATGGCAGCATTTGTATTAACCTACCTGAATCTTGTACAAGAGAACCCCGGAGACCTTAATGTTAAGCAGGATCTCACAAAACCAATTGTTGAAAAATTAATTGCAAAAGCAAAGGCCGAATCACAAGACAAGATCGCATCTTTAGCTTACACAAACCAGCGTAAATCTTCCTGGTAACCTGACTCAATTTCACCCCGACCAATTCACAGATTTCAATAACTACCGTCGCTGTTGATCCACATAATTTACAATCCAGCAATTCTGATCTCCTCCAAGAATTTCCTCTTAAACTTGTTGACTTAAATACTATACCGATTTATTATCATTAGACAATGGATGATAAAATTGAATTCACCAATGGGAATATATCCATACGTCCCTGTCAGCCGGAAGACGCTGCCATAATCTGCGAAGGCGTGCAGGAATCAATGCAGGAGATGTTAAAGTGGGCACCATGGTGCCATCACGACTACTCCATATCAGACTGTAAATTGTGGCTTGACTCCAGGCACCAGATGCGGTCGGAGGGTATTGAATATGACTTCATTATCTTTGATGCGAAAGATAATAGTTTCCTTGGTGGCTGTGCTATTGATCAAATCAACCGGAAGCATAACTTTGCCAACCTCGGATACTGGGTTCGAACAAGTCAGGAGGGGAAAGGCATTGCTACAGCTGCAGTAAAACTCATCACCCGGTTTGGATTTGAAACACTTGGTTTCACACGCCTTGAGATAGTTGCTGCGGTGCAGAACAAGGCCAGCCAACGCGTTGCCGAAAAGGTAGGTGCCGTCAGGGAAGGAATCCACAGGAACCGCCATGTTGTACATGACAAGATATACGACTCTGTTATGTTTTCCCTGATTCCTCAGAGTTAATAGCACCTAAATTGAGCGATCTTATTTATAGTAGCCTACGCTTCTCATCATCCGACGATGGGTGTATGCAA
>JABGRF010000083.1 GCA_018648405.1 Candidatus Scalindua sp. | reverse complement strand
TTATAACCATGGGAGAGGGCGCTAAGCCTGAGGCGACTGATAAGGTTAAAGTGCATTATAGCGGCACCTTGATTGACGGTAAAGAGTTTGACAGTTCATACAAACGTAATCAGCCGGCAGAGTTTGGATTAAATCAAGTCATCAAAGGGTGGACTGAAGGATTGCAACTTATGAATGTTGGTAGTAAATATATTTTTTATATTCCTTCAGGTCTGGCTTATGGCCCTAACGGCCCGGCAGCTATAGGACCTAATCAGACCTTAATCTTTACGGTGGAGCTGATTGATATTACAACTCCATAAAACCGATGCTTTCAAGCTAGATTACTATTGGAAAAGGATAAGCTTGTTATTAGTCAATTGTTATTGGTCATTCGTAGCGCGTAACTTGCAACTCGTAACACGCAACTCTTGCATTTCTCACACGACGGCACGAAGAACACTGAAGGCAAGAACATTATGTCAAAGTATGATAAAGAGTATTGCAGGAAGAGTATCTGGGCGATGTACAAATATATTGCACTTTGTATTTTAGCAATGATAGTTTCATACGTATGCGTTCGATTCTTTTGCGCAAAAACCGGGATGTTTTACAGGATAATGAATGGAGTGGCAGGGATCGCTATTGGCACATCTTGCCTTTTTATCTGGGGGTCTCTGATAGAGATAGTAAAATGCAGGAACAGATTGAAGGAATTGAAAAGCACTCACCGCGAAGACGCAGAGAAAAGAGGAAACAAGAAGCATGATAAAGAAATAAGAAAAGAAAAAAACAGTCTCACGCGAAGGCGCGAAGAACGCAAAGGGAAAATCAGAAATAAAAAAAACAGAGACAAGAGAAAGAGAGGATTATGGGATGAATAAAACAGAGTTACTGGAAGCATTGAAGAAGACTCAACTTGATGGAGCCAAAGAGGAAATTTATGAACACCAGGCAGCGCTGGCACATTGGGTCAGCCGGGTTGCACCTCTGTTAATGGATAGTGATGAACAGTATACTGCATTTATGAACGCTGCAGGCAAGGCAATGGCTCGCACGTCGACTGACGCCACAACCGAAAATATTGATATCATGAGAAGCACAGTAGATAGCGTAGTTGCCGATTTAGAAAAAGAGTAAAAACGATTCTCACCGCAAAGGCGCTAAGAGCGCAGAGAAAAGCATTTTATAGCTAAAAAGACGAAACACAAATCCAGCATGATAAATCACGGATAAAAATAAAAGATATTAGACAGAATAACAGGATTGGGAGAAAAATTATGATAACGATTAAATTTAACAGAACATATGATAACTATGCAGGAATGATTAACGGTATTTTCCAACACTGTGTGGTTGTGTATGCAGGAAAGAATCCTGGCTCAAAGGATGAAGAAGTGTATAAGATTGCGATTATGACTGCATTAGACGGTTTTACTAAACAGAATAATAAGATGTTACAAAAACACAAGGACGGTATCTTTGCTGAGCTGAACAAATATCATGAGGATAGCGATAACCTGGAAGAAGAGGTTGGTTCTGTTGAAGAGCTTATCAAAAAAACAATTAATACAATGGCAGATGACTTTTGGAGTCATGAACGTGAAACTGATGATTGATAAGCTTACTCTCGCTCCCCGGACAAACAGCGCCGAGGGCGAGTAAAAGGCACAGACTTACACGGATGAAAAATCATAAGACAAGTAATATGAAATTAAAAAAGTATTCTTTACGCTGTTTATTGTTTTTGTTAATCGCAATCT
>JABGRF010000012.1 GCA_018648405.1 Candidatus Scalindua sp. | reverse complement strand
CCGCCATTTTTGAAAATCTAGATGCTGATATTCAAAGTACATTAGTTCCCCCCCGGTATGGATTCACTAGGCCCAAAGTGCCAAAATTAAATGCTTTCCAAAGAGCCCAACAAAACTTACGAATCACGGAATATACAAATCTTAAAACATCATCGGATTTGAAGAGGTTATCAGAAAAAGTCCCATTCATACTTGTGTATCTGTTTTTAATGGGGGAGCTACCCAAGGGAAGGTACTTCACTTGCCCAAGGTGTAATAATGAGTCAATGTATTATTATGCGAGGCCGAAGGAAGGTTACAAATCAGCAAATGTTGGTCAATGCTTTAAAAATAAGGGTGGTTGTAACAAGACAACCAGTTCTATCAATCTTCTTTATTATAAATCGGAACTTTCACCTCAGGAGGCATTTAAGTGGCTTTTGGCAAACTTTGATGCTTGGTTATGGGGTGTAGATACTGATTTTCAGTTATCTAAAAGAGATGAGGAAGAATACAAACATACTGTGGAATATCAAGAAACCTTCGAGCGTAAACCAGAAAAACGATCAGATAGCACTGTTGAAAGAGATGGACGACAGGGACTCCCATGGTCCGATTAACACTTTAACCCGTTATTTGACAAGCTCCCTCTCAGACTTCCCGTACCATTCTTGTTAAATCAATCTGTGTAAGATGAGAGTCTCTCTTGCTGACGTTTAGTCAACCCGCTCGACCGATCAAACAGGATCATGGCATCAAGATCCTTTCTGTTGATCAAAATAGTTGATTTAGATTTGGCATCATCAAGTCGATAGGATTTCAATTTACCCTCATCGATGAGTTCACGCAATTTGGTGACTCCAGTTCTGGCATATTCAGCAGCTTCTTTGAGAGTATACCAGGTCGCTAGTTTTTCAGACCTCTTGCGGCGACTCTTCACATGGCGCAGAAATCGTTCAAATATTTTTTCGTAGGACTTCCTTCTTTGCATCCAGAACCAGTGATAAAATAGATCGATCTTTTTGGCATAAAGTTCAATTACTGTGTCTGGGGCAGATTCCATATTCCTTTCATATTCATCCAGTAGATAGGTGGCGATGCGTGTATTGATATGACGGATACAATTTTCTCGACCACCGTCCATATACATTCGAATCGTTTTGCTATCCCTTAACAGGGGGCGGGGGAATTCTTCTACTACTCCAGCTTCAATTTTCATCTGGGAGGGATCCTCTTCAGGGGTTTCGCCATCATACCAGAACGCCACACCTTGATCTTTGATTAGATAAGCATGTGTGACAGGCGCTAATTCTTTCACTTTGAATTCATATTTTGACATGTAATCCTCTGGTTCGGCTATGGGTACACCCAGCTTATTCGCTGCATACAAAATAGAGTATTGTGCATTCCCTTAATATAGAAAATGCAATCTCCCAAAAATTTGAAACTAGTTTTGGCACCCAGCATAACCCGCGGCTTGTTCCACAATGGCTGAATTCCGCTCAGGAGTACCGCCAAGAGAGATCTGAAGGGTGGAGGCGGGACCTAACCAGACTATCCTGGCCTGACGCTTCCTGGGGCTCCATATGTAGCAATTCGATTGCCTGTTAAAAAAACCTTCCCCGCTATGTCCCCATTTTATGCATATAATTCGGTGAAATCTGATGATTTAGGGGGTCTCTATTGATATCATATTTATCTCCCAGATACACGTAACCCCCTAATTTACAGGGGGTTAGTTTTGTACACCGCCCAGGACTCGAACCTGGAACCAATTGATTAAGAGTCAACTGCTCT
>JABGRF010000192.1 GCA_018648405.1 Candidatus Scalindua sp. | reverse complement strand
GGTATAAAATTATTGATGTTGGAGAAACATGATGTTCCCATCGTTTCACTCAGAATAGTTTACAAGGTTGGTTCTGTAAATGAACATCCCGGGATAACAGGCGCATCTCACCTTTTTGAACACATGATGTTTAAAGGTACGGAAATCTTCGGTATTAAAGACTACGATAGCGAAAAGCCTCTTCTGGCAAAAGAGGATGAGCTCATTTCTGGTATTACAGTGGAAAAATCCAAGGGAAATGATACAGATAATGAGAAGCTGGAACGGTTGCAAAATGAGCTGGAAGAAGTATGGAAAAAGCAGAAGGATTTGATCGTTAAGGACGAAATGTGGTCTATTTATCTCAAGAATGGTGCTACCGGACTTAACGCATCGACAGGGAACGATGCAACGTATTATTATTGCAACTTGCCGGCAAACAGGCTCGAATTGTGGGCATTTATGGAGTCTGATCGTATGAAAAATCTCGTTTTGAGAGAGTTTTATTCTGAAAGGGACGTTGTGATGGAAGAGAGACGTCTTCGCACGGATAACAGTCCGTTCGGTCTGTTGATAGAACAACTTAATGCTGCCACTTTCACGGCTCATCCCTATGGCTGGCCTGTTATAGGTTGGATGTCAGATATTAAAAATATGAAAAAGGCGGCTGTTACCGAATATTTTGAGCAATACTATTCACCGAATAATGCGGTTATCGTTGTTGTTGGGGACATAAATCCTGATGAAGTTATTAGTCTTATTGAAAAATACTTTAGCGATATCGAACGCCAACCTCCACCACCAGAGGTTACGACTGTAGAACCGGAACAAAGAGGAGAACGTAGGATTTATGTGGAATATGACGCTAATCCCGTATTATCTATTGCTTACCATAAGCCTGCCGTTGGCCACCCGGATCAATATGTATTTGATGTTATCTCCGCAATTCTTTCAAATGGGAGAACTTCGAGATTATATAAAAGTTTAATAGAAGAGAAGCGCATTGCCGTAATGGCTCACGCGTATGGTGGTCCATCAAAGTATGCAGACACATTTATCTTTTTCTCTTCTCCGCGACATCCCCATACAGTAGAAGAGGTTGAAGAAGCAATCTACGAGGAGTTGGAAAAGCTGAAAACAACTCCTGTAACGGATCATGAATTACAAAAAATTAAGAACCAATTGGAAGCCGGTTTCGTAAGGAGTCTGGAATCGGCATCAGGGTTGGCAAGTGAAATATCTTCATACGAAGCAATTTCTGGATGGAGATACATTAATACGCTTGTTGAAAGGACAGTTGCCGTAACTCCGGAGGACATTATGCGTGTTGCAAACAAATATTTTAAGAAGACCAACAGAACGGTAGGAATCTTAGTGAATAATAAAAAGAAGGGAAAGGAAGTCGCTCATGAAAATAAAGGAAGTTAATTTTTCACTAAGTCATCTGTTTATTCTGATTCTCATATTGTCAAGTTTCTCTATTGGTCAGGCAAAACTGCTTTTTGCGTATGATGAACATAGCGGGCAGGCGATTGAGCCTGTTATGACTGCACCTCAGTCTGAGGGAGCAAAGATAGTCTCTAAATTTGAATACGAACCAATTGAGTTTACTCCGCCAAAGCCTGAAAGATTGGTTTTGGACAATGGCATGATCATTTATCTTCTTGAAGACCATGAGTTGCCTCTATTCAAAGTTTCTGCCCACTTCAGGACAGGTGCCGTTTATGAGCCTGCAGAAAAAGCGGGACTTGGGAGTCTGGTTGGAAGCGTAATGAGAAGAGGCGGTACAAAATCAAGAACACCGGAG